>CAVJHK010000001.1:0-79968 GCA_963649295.1 Lachnospiraceae bacterium
TCCTAAGGGAGAGGTTACAGCAGCTAATGCAGCGGCGCTTTCCGGGAAGCTTGTACAGATGGCAAATGGTGCTGTGTATTCAGATGATGGAGAAACAGAGTATGTACATGACAGAAAGCTGGATGCTTTGGAGGATATAATCGAGTCGGCAAATGGAAAACCGGTCCTTGTGGCTTACTGGTACCAGCATGACCTGCAGCGGATCTGTGAGAGGCTAACGGAACTGAAAATCGACTTCTGCAGGCTGGATAAGGATGCCAATATCCGCAGGTGGAATGAGGGAGAAGTGTCTGTTGGCCTGATCCATCCGGCATCTGCCGGTCATGGACTTAACCTGCAGAGTGGAGGAAATATCCTGGTGTGGTTCGGGCTGACATGGAGCCTGGAACTTTACCAGCAGACCGTGGCAAGGCTCTGGAGACAGGGACAGAAAAATACGGTTTCCGTAATCCACATTATTGCGGCCAAGACTATTGATGAACAGATCATGAGGGCACTGGAGACCAAGGACCATACGCAGGCTGCACTGATCGATGCTGTGAAGGCGGAGATTTTATAGAGACAATCAATGACAATCAGAGTCAATCCGAGGGAAACAATATTTTATTTCGGAGGTGGCTTATGAACAGACATCAGCATCAGGTGAAAAATGAACTTATGAAGGCTTTTCGTATTGATCAGGAAATCAATAATATGATGGAGCAGATAGCGGCTCTAAGTGACTTGGCAACCAAGGCATCACAGACCTTGAGCGATATGCCGGGGAGTCCAAACAGGAATATTCACAAGAATGAGGATATTGTAGTGAAGATGATTGATATGCAGTTGGATTTGCAGAAGAAGATTGATTCACTGTTGGATACCAAGCAATATGTGACCAATCTAATCAGCCAAGTGAAGGATAGAGAAGGGAGGCTGGTGCTGCAGCAGAGATATCTACAATATGACAAGTGGGAAGAAATTGCCGTGGATTTGGGTTATACGGTGCGGCAGATTTTTAGGATTCACGATGAAGCATTATCAGAAATTGTATTGCCAGAAACTTGTCACTAAATGTCATAGAATGACATACTGCATCTGTGTTATTGTTATAATGCGAAAAGTAAAATGATAGAAGGCTCTGAGGGAGAAATCCTTTGGAGCTTTTTCTATGGGAAGAGGTGAGGCGGATGCCTTATAAGAGCAAGGTGCCGTGTAAATATCCTGGATGCGGACAGCTGATTCCGGCAGGCACTATGTACTGTAAGGAGCATGCGGCAATTCGCAATAGCCAGTATGAGAAGTATGGCAGAGACAAGAATACCAAGCGTCGTTATGGCCGTGCCTGGAAAAGAATCCGTGACAAGTATGCAGCAGAGCATCCTTTCTGTGAGCAATGTTATGCTCGTGGAGTATTGGTTCCCACCGAGGAGATTCATCACAAGCTGCCCTTGAGTGAAGGTGGCACACATGATCGGAGTAATCTGATTGCACTGTGCAAGTCGTGTCACTCGCAGATTCATGCGAGGCGTGGAGACCGTTGGCATGATCGATGATTTTTCGTGGAGAGCTGGATCTGTGCGGGACCATAGGGGGAGTGAAAATCTCTGAGAGTGTGGTTCCTATAGAACGGCGGGTGGGTCTTGCGTGCGCAGTCGCGAAATGAAAAGTGAAATTTGGAAGGAAGGAGGGCAATGCTCTATGGCTGGAAGAAAGCCAAAGCCTACAGCTATGAAAAAGCTGGAAGGTAATCCAGGAAAGCGAAAACTAAATACAAAAGAACCTGCACCTGGCAATGGAATGCCAGACTGTCCTGCATGGCTGCTCCCGGATGCAAAGGAAGAATGGAAAAGACTTAGTGAAAAGCTAAATCAGATGGGAGTTTTGACGGAGGTTGATAGATCAGCCTTTGCTGCATACTGTCAATCCTACGCCAGGTGGAAGGAAGCCCAGGACCATATTAATTCTGAGGGTGCTACATATGAGACTGAAAATGGCATGCAAAGGCCAAATCCCTGGGTTGCTATCTGTAACACTGAGCAGAGACTTATGATGCAGGCTGCATCTGAGTTTGGTCTCACACCATCTGCAAGATCCAGAATCATGGCAGCCACCGGTGCAAGTAAAACCGATGAGGACGAGATGGAGGCACTTTTGGGAGGTGATTCCTGATGGCAAAGGAAACAAGGCCTAAGGATTATCCAAAGCTGAAGGATTATCAGCCAACAAGATTTATGCTCCAGACTTCCCATTATGATAAGGCCAAGGCAGACAGGGCGGTAACATTTATCGAGAATCTCTGTCACACCAAGGGAAAATGGGCTGGGACAAGGTTCTGGCTCTTGCCCTGGCAGGAGCAGCTGATTCGGGACATCTTCGGGATTGTAAAGTCGGATGGCAACAGACAGTTTCGGACGGCATTTGTAGAAATATGCAAGAAGGTAGGAAAGAGCGAGCTGGCAGCAGCTATCGCTCTTTATCTTTTATATGCAGATAATGAGCCTTCTGCAGAGGTGTATGGTGCTGCGGCTGATAGGCAGCAGGCATCTATCGTATTTGATGTGGCAAGGCAGATGGTGGAAATGTCTCCGGCACTGATGAAGCGGAGCAAGCTAATGTCTGCCACCAAGCGAATTGTCAATTATGGCAATGCAGGCTTTTATCAGGTGTTGTCTGCAGAGGTTGGCAGCAAGCATGGTTTTTCGATTTCGGGACTTGTGTTCGATGAGATTCATACACAGCCGAATCGACAGCTTTATGATGTGCTGACCAAGTACAGCTCCGATGCAAGACAAAATCCGCTGCACTTTATTATCACGACAGCGGGCAATGACAGAAACTCTATAGCCTATGAGCTGCACACCAAGGCCGTTGATATTTTGGAAGGAAGGCGTGTGGATCCGACCTTTTATCCGGTGGTCTATGGACTAAAGGATGATGAGGATTGGGAGGACGAAGCCAATTGGTACAAGGTAAATCCTTCTTTGGGATATACCGTTGATATTGAAAGACTTAGGGATGCTTATCGTGAGGCCAAGGCTAATCCTGCGGATGAGGTCACATTCAAGTGGCTTCGCATGAATATGTGGGTGTCCAGTACGACCTCTTGGATTCCGGATGCCATTTTCATGAAGGGCGATGAGCCAATTGACATGAAGGCATTGGAAGGAAGGGACTGCTATGCAGGATTGGATTTATCCAGCACTGGTGACATTACAGCATTGGTGCTGATGTTTCCTCCGAGGGATGTGGATGAGAAATATATTCTGGTGCCGTATTTCTGGGTACCAGAGGAGACGATTCCACAGAGAGTGAGAGCTAATTCGGTTCCGTACGATGTGTGGGAGAAGCAAGGGCATTTGCTGGCGACGGATGGAAATGTTATTCACTATGACTTCATCGAGAAGTTTATCTGCGAGCTGGCTGAGAAGTACCACATTTTGGAAATTGCGGTGGATCGGTGGAACGCGACGCAGATGATACAGAATCTGGAGGGCGAAGGCTTTACTATGGTGCCCTTTGGTCAGGGCTTTGCCAGTATGAGCACACCGACCAAGGAATTTTACAGGTTGCTGATGGAAGGCAATATCATTCACGGCGGACATCCGGTGCTTCGCTGGATGGCAGGAAATGTGGTGGTGGAGACCGATGCTGCGGAGAATATCAAGGTAACCAAGGCAAAGTCCAAAGAAAAGATTGATGGAATTGTGGCCTCTATTATGGCTTTGGACCGGTGCCTGAGAAATCAAGGGGAGCAGCAGGGCAGTGTGTATGATGAGAGAGGACTGTTGGTGTTCTAATAATGTTGACAATGATATGGATTGGTCTGGTGGTGCTGATGGATGGCATCAACCAGGGGATAGGAGATAGCAATGGGTGTATTTAGCAGGTTTTTCAGGGGCAGGGATGCTCCGGTGGATAGTACAGCGGGAGCTGGTTATGGCTTCTGGATGGGAATCAGCTCTGCGGGAAAGAGTGTGAATGAGCGATCGGCTATGCAAATGACAGCGGTGTATTCATGCGTCAGAGTGCTGGCAGAGGCTGTGGCAGGATTGCCACTGCATATGTATCAGTACACAGAGGAGGGCAGCAAGGAGAAGGCGGTGACGCATCCGCTATATTTTCTCTTACATGATGAGCCGAATCCTGAGATGACAAGCTTTGTCTTTCGGGAGACGCTGATGACGCATGTGCTGCTTTTTGGCAATGCTTTTTCCCAGATTATCAGAAATGGCAAGGGTGAGGTCATTGGCCTCTATCCTTTGATGCCGGATCGGATGAAGGTGGATAGAGATGAGCATGGAAGGCTCTACTATGAGTACACGGTATATGATGGCGACGATGTGAATGGTCGTGGTTCTACCGGCAGCAGGGCAAATGGCAGGACAGTGAGACTGTCACCGGCGGAGGTGCTGCATGTGCCGGGGCTTGGCTTTGATGGTCTGGTGGGATATTCACCAATTGCCATGGCAAAGAATGCTATCGGCCTTGCCGCAGGACAGTGAGATTGTCACCGGCGGAGGTGCTGCATGTGCCGGGCCTTGGATTTGATGGCCTGGTGGGATATTCGCCTATTGCCATGGCAAAGAATGCCATCGGTCTTGCCATTGCGGCGGAGGAATACGGCAGTAAGTTCTATGCCAATGGAGCGGCGCCAAGCGGTGTGTTAGAGCATCCGGGGACATTAAAGGATCCAGCCAGAGTCAGAGACAGCTGGCAGGCAACCTTTGGCGGCAGTACCAATTCTCATAAGGTGGCTGTGTTGGAGGAGGGCATGAAGTACACGCCAATCTCCATTAATCCAAGTGAAGCGCAATTTCTGGAGACCAGGAAATTTCAGATTAATGAGATTGCCAGGATTTTCAGAGTGCCGCCACATATGATTGGAGATTTGGAGAAGGCGACATTTTCCAATATTGAGCAGCAGAGCCTGGAGTTTGTGAAGTATACGCTGGAGCCCTGGCTGATACGTTTGGAGCAGGCAATGTTTCGGGCGCTGCTTACTAAGGATGAGAAGAAGCAATATTTCTTCAAGTTCAATGTAGATGGGCTTTTGCGTGGTGATTACCAGTCCAGGATGAATGGCTATGCGACGGCCAGGCAGAATGGATGGATGTCCGCCAATGACATTCGTGAGCTTGAGAATCTGGATAAGATTCCGGAGGAGCTGGGCGGTGATTTGTATCTCATCAATGGAAATATGGTGAAGATTCAGGATGCCGGAGCGGCCTATCAGAAAAGCTCTGGTGATGATAGAAATGAGGAGCCGGGCGGCTCTGAGGAAAAGGAGGGAAATTCGAGTGAAGAAATTCTGGAAATGGATAGACCAGACAGATCCGGTAGGGGCGTCAGAGCCTGCTGAGGAAGCGGAACGCATTTTGATGCTGAATGGCACCATTGCTGAGGATTCCTGGTTTGATGATGATGTGACACCGGGAGAGTTCCACGATGAGTTGAATGCTGGCAAGGGCAACATTACCGTATGGATCAACAGTCCTGGTGGGGATTGCATTGCGGCGGCGCAGATTTATAAGATGCTGTCGGAGTATCCTGGCAAGGTCACTGTGAAGGTGGATGGCCTGGCAGCATCGGCGGCTTCTGTCATTGCTATGGCGGGGGATGAGGTGCTGATGAGTCCGGTGTCCATGCTGATGATTCACAATCCGGCTACGATGGCTTTCGGTGATCATAGTGATATGCAGAAGGCTATTGAGCTTTTGGATGCGGTGAAGGAGAGTATCATCAATTCTTATGTGAAGAAGACGGGGCTTAGCCGTGCAAGGCTTTCCCATCTCATGGATGCAGAAACCTGGATGGATGCCAATAAGGCAGTGGAACTGGGATTTGCAGATGGGATTCTTTATGGAGACACGGATGCAAATGCGACGGATCAGGCACATGGCAGAGTGAGAAATGCAGCCGGTGGTGCAGGTGATGTAGCTTCTGTGATGTTCAGCCGTAAGGCTGTAAATAATGCTCTGGTAAATAAGCTGGAAAGACATTTTGCCGAAGACAGGAAGCCGGCTGCAGAGCAGGCGAGGATTGTACAAGAAAATAGCAATGTAGTTACTGGGCGCTCAGCGGAGGAAATTCGCGGGCGCCTTTCATTTATCAAGAAATTTATCTGAGGAGGATAGGACAATGACGATTAAGGATTTGATTGAGAAGAGAGCAAAGGTGTGGGAGGCTGCAAAGAATTTTGTGGATACTCACGAGAATGAGAATGGCGTGCTGTCTGCGGAGGACGCTGCTACCTACGAGAAGATGGAGGCTGAGATTGAGGACCTTACTAAGGCCATTGACCTTACTAAGGCCATTGACCGTCAGCAGAAGGCGGAGCAGAGGGAAGCAGAACTTTCAAGACCTGTGAATTCGCCGCTTACGGGCAAGCCTTATTCAGCAGGCAGAAATGATGAGGAGAAGGTTGGTCGTGCTTCTGACAGCTATCGCAAGGCAATGCTGCAGGCCATGAGAACCAATTTCAGACAGGTCAGCAACGTGCTCCAGGAGGGCGTGGATGCTGATGGCGGTTATCTTGTTCCTGAGGAGTATGACAAGCGCCTTATCGATGTGCTGGATGAGGAAAATATTATGCGTGGTCTTGCAACCAAGATTACCACTTCCGGTCAGCACAAGATTAACATTGCGGCAACCAAGCCTGCGGCAGCATGGATTGAGGAAGGCGGAGCACTTACCTTTGGGGATGCAACCTTTGACCAGAAGTACCTGGATGCCTTCAAGCTTCATGTGGCAATCAAGGTGACTGAGGAGCTTCTTTATGACAATGCCTTCAACCTGGAGAATTACATCATTACCCAGTTCGGCAAGGCTCTTGCCAATGCTGAGGAGGATGCTTTCTTAAATGGCGATGGCACCGGCAAGCCAACCGGTATTTTTGATGCTGCAAATGGCGGACATATTTGCTCTACTTTGACTGCGGCTATCAAGTCGGATGACATGTTAGACCTTGTTTATGCTTTGAAGAGACCTTACAGAAGAAAGGCCATCTTCATCATGAACGATGCAACACTTGCATCCATCCGCAAGCTCAAGGACAACAACGGGGCTTATATCTGGCAGCCTTCTTATCAGGCTGGCGAGCCGGATAGAGTGCTGGGCTATGAGGTGCATACTTCTGCCTACGCGCCTAAGGATGGCATTGCCTTCGGTGATTACAGCTACTACAACATTGGCGACAGAGGCACCAGATCCTTCAAGCAGCTCAATGAGCTTTTTGCAGGAAATGGCATGATTGGCTTTGTGGCTAAGGAGCGTGTGGATGGCAAGCTAATTCTTCCTGAGGCCGTGCAGGTCATGAAGCTTAAGAGTGAGTAATCAAATTAGCTGAGCCCTTGGAGTCCTTCGGGATGTCCATGAAAGCTTGCCGTTTGCGGACGGTGTGAGAAAGGCAAGGCTGTTTAGTTGACTAAACAGTGCTGGAGGTGAATGTTGTGGTAGTGACATTAGAGGAAATGAAAAATTATCTGCGGGTGAATTTTGAAGACGATGATGCACTGCTAGAGAGCATTATTTCACAGAGCCAGCAGATATGCATGGATGTGGCAAGGCTTTCGGATGCAGAGGAGTTTGAGAAGCAGCCGGTGGCAAAGGTGGCAGTTATGTACGCCGTGGCTTATCTGTATGAGCACAGGGAAGAAGCGGATCATCATGGACTCATGATAGGACTAAGAAATCTGCTGTTCGGAGTGCGGGAGCCAGGATTCTGAGAACGAATTGGAAGGAGGCCGAAAAGTGAATATTGCTTTGATGAATGAGAAGGTCGTCTTTCAGAAGAATGCTGTTACGGTGGATGCCATTGGTAATCACAGGAATGAGTGGACAGATGACTATAGCTGCTATGCCACCATTGGTGGTGAGGGCCTGTCAAGTTCCAAGGAGACGGAGTCAGCTGGAATGGTAGTTTCTGATGACAACATGACGATTACAGTTCGTTGGTGTCAGAAGGTATCTGCGATTACTTCGCTGACGCACAGAGTGATTTTTCGGGATGAAATCTATGACATCATGAATGTAGATCATATGAATTTCAAGAAGAAAGCAGTGAAGTTTACCTGCAGAAAGGTCCGGAGGTGATGGCATGGCGAGAGACAGATGCAGTGTAAATCAGATGGCTCATGTCATTATGGAAGGCTTGCAGGAGTATGCAGATCTGGCGACAGAGGATATGAAGAAGGCAGTTCGTAAGGCTGGCAATGAGGCAAAAAAGGAGGTCCGGGCCAATGCTCCGGAGAAGTCCGGTGCCTATAAGAAAAGCTGGGCAACCAAGGTGACCAAGGAGAATGCCAATGCCATGGAGATTACGGTGTATTCGAAGAATCGCTATCAGCTGGCGCATCTTCTGGAGAATGGCCATGCCTTAAGACAGGGCGGAAGAACAAGAGCCTTTGTGCATATCGCACCTGCAGAGGAGAAGGCGGCGAAGCTTTTAGAGCAGGAGGTTGAGAGGGTACTGAAATAAAAGGTGCAAGGATTTCGGCTGAAGGCATTTGCCTAAGGAAGGGGGGCTTATGACAATTGAAGATTTTACAAAGGTACTGAAGAGTACCGGAATTCCCTTTGCCTATGATCATTTCGCAGAGGGAGAGAGCCCAGAACCGCCTTTTATCTGTTATCTGCTTTCTGGCAGTGACAATTTTGCGGCAGATGGGATGGTGTATTTTCACATTGACCAGGTGCGGGTGGAATTGTACAAAAGGTGAAAGGATTTCGGCTGAAGGCATTTGCTTAAGAAAGGGGCGCTTATGACAATTGAAGATTTTACAAAGGTACTGAAGAGTACCGGCATTCCCTTTGCCTATGATCATTTCGCAGAGGGAGAGAGTCCCAAGCCGCCTTTTATCTGTTATCTGCTTTCTGGCAGTGACAATTTTGCGGCAGACGGGATGGTGTATTTTCACATTGACCAAGTGCGGGTGGAATTGTACACGGATGCCAAGGCTCCGGAGACGGAGACCAAGGTGGAGGCGGCGCTGGATGCTGCTGGGATTTTTTATAACAAGTCGGAGGTATGGATCAGCAGCGAGAAGCTGTATGAGGTTCTGTACTCGTTTGAGATGTGAGGAGGATTGAAATGGCTGAGAATAATAAGGTCAAATATAACCTGAAGAATGCGCATTATGCGCTTTTGACGGTGGGAGAGGATGGGACACCAACCTATGGAACACCGGTGGCAATGCCAGGTTCAGTGTCATTGTCCCTGGATGCAAATGGTGAACCTGAGAATTTTTATGCGGACGGTATCGCCTACTATGTGATTAACAACAACATGGGCTATGATGGCGATTTGGAACTGGCATTGATTCCGGAAAGCTTCAGGACGGATGTGCTGAAGGAGACACTGGATGCCAAGGGCGTGCTTGTTGAGAATTCGGATTCGGAGCTGGCGGCATTTGCTCTGCTTTTTGAATTTGATGGTGATGTGAGACATATCCGCCATGTGCTTTACAATTGCTCTGCTTCAAGACCTGGTATCGAGGGCAAGACCAATGAGGATACCAAGGAAGTGCAGACAGAGACGCTGACTATCAAGGCAACGCCTCTTTCGGATGGCATGGTGAAGGCAAAGACCGGAAATACCACCGATGATACGGTTTATGCCAATTGGTATAAGTCTGTGTATATCCCAAGTGCTGCGGAGGCTGCAGCCCAGAGTGAGACTACAAGTACGAAGAAGGCTGTGGGATAAGTCGGAGATATGATGATTGGTTGATTGGCGTGAAGCTGGTTAGTAATTTGCAGACGGATTGAGAAAGCCTCAGGGCAGACGGGCTCTGGGGCATTTAATCCGCGCAAGGATATATTTGGAGGTACGATAATGAGCATGGTAAAGAAAATAGAAATTGATGGGAAGCCGGTGGCTTTTCGGGCATCGGCTGCGATTCCCAGAATTTATAGAATGAAATTTCAGAGGGATATTTACAAGGATCTGGCAGTGCTGGAGAAGGCCATTGGCAAGGATAGTGGCAATGATGAGCAGGTCAGCAACCTGGATATGTTCTCTCTGGAGATGTTTGAAAATATTGCCTATGTCATGGCAAAGCATGCGGACCCGGAGATTGCTGATACACCGGAGGAATGGCTGGATGAGTTTAATACCTTCAGCATTTACCAGGTTTTACCGAAAATTATCGAGCTGTGGGGTCTGAATGTGAAAGGCGATGCAGAGGCTAAAAAAAACTTCATCCAACAGAGCGTGAAATGACAACGCCGCTCTTTCTTCTAAGGTGCGTGCAGCTGGGACTCTCCATCAGAGACTTGGATTTGCTGACTATTGGCATGGTCAATGACATGTTTATCGAGAGCAGAAATGATGAGTATAAGGGATGGAAGAAGACAGCGACGCAAGAGGATTTTGATAGGTTTTAGTGCAAGATTTTAGCGGAGAGGAGGTGCTCGGATGGCAAATCGTATCAAGGGTATCACCATTGAAATTGGTGGGGATACTACCAAGCTGCAGACAGCCTTGAAGGGTGTGAATTCGGAGATTCGAAGCACACAGTCTCAGCTGAAGGATGTGGAAAAGCTGCTGAAGCTGGATCCGGGGAATACGGAGCTGATTACCCAGAAGCATAAGCTGCTTGCTCAGGCTGTGACGGAGACTAAGGAAAAGCTGGAGACGTTAAAGACTGCTCAGCAGCAGGCCAATGAAGCTTTGAAGAATGGGACGATTTCTCAGGAGCAGTATGATGCACTGCAGAGGGAGATTGTTGAGACGGAGCAGGACTTGAAGCGTCTGGAGGAGCAAGCCAACCAGTCGGCGACGGCCTTGCAGAAAATCTCTTCGACCGGTGAGAAGCTGCAGACGGTGGGCGATAAGGTTTACGATGTGGGAACCAAGCTATTGCCTGTGACAGGAGCTGTAGCAGCTGCAGGTACTGCGGCAGTGAAGACAGCAGCAGATTTTGAGTCCGGTATGAGTAAGGTGTCGGCCATTTCCGGAGCAACCGAATCTGATTTGGATGCTCTTTCTGATAAAGCCAGAGAGATGGGAGCCATGACCAAGTTTTCTGCATCTGAGGCGGCATCAGCTATGGAGTACATGGCTATGGCAGGCTGGAAGACAGAGGACATGCTGGGCGGCATCGAGGGTGTCATGAATCTGGCGGCGGCTTCCGGTGAGGACCTGGCTACGACATCTGATATTGTGACGGATGCTTTGACAGCTTTTGGACTGACAGCTTCTGATTCAGGGCATTTTGCTGATGTGCTGGCAGCGGCTTCAAGTAATGCCAATACCAACGTGTCATTGATGGGCGAGACCTTTAAGTACTGTGCACCGATTGCGGGCTCTCTTGGATTTTCGGTAGAGGATACGGCGGAGGCCATTGGCCTTATGGCAAATGCCGGAATCAAATCTACCCAGGCTGGTACGTCTCTTCGAACCATTATGACAAATCTCTCCAGCGATTTTTCCATTGCCGGTCAGAATATCGGAGAGGTTACCATTGCCACCACCAATGCAGATGGCTCCATGAGGGATTTGTCGGATATCCTGGCAGATTGCAGGGTGGCATTTGCAGGACTGACCGAGTCTGAGAAGGCAGCTGCGGCAGAATCTCTGGTTGGCAAGAATGCCATGTCAGGCTTTTTGGCATTGATGAATGCAGGCGAGGGTGACATTGATAAGCTGTCCTCTGCCATAGAAAACTGTGATGGTACGGCACAAAGTATGGCCGATACCATGAATAACAATCTGGAAGGTCAGCTCACCATTCTGAAATCAGCATTGGAGGAGTTGGCCATTTCTTTTGGAGAAATATTACTGCCAGCGGTGAAGAACATCGTGTCCTTTCTGCAGGGGCTTGTAGATGTGCTAAATTCCATGCCGGACGGCATGAAGCAGACCATTGTCACTATTGCCCTGGTTGCGGCGGCCCTAGGACCGGTGCTGATTGTAGTGGGCAAGGTGATTTCTGCGGTGGGAACCATTATGACGGTTGTGCCTAAGGTGGTGGGCGTCATCAATGGAGTAAAGACAGCATTTGCAGCGCTGAATGTAACCATGCTGGCAAATCCGATTACATTGATTATCGCAGCTATTGCAGCTCTGGTGGCAGCCTTCATTTACCTGTGGAATACCAATGAGGAATTCAGGCAGTTCTGGATTAACCTTTGGGAAAATGTGAAGGAGGTAGCAATCCAGTGCTGGCAGGCAATCTCAGAATTTTTGTCTGGTGCCTGGGAGGCTATTCGAAATACTGCGGAGACAGTTTGGAATGGGATAAAGGACTTCTTCTCAGGGCTTTGGACTGGGATTCAGGGAATTTTTACTACGGTGGTGACAGCCATCAGTGGATTTTTGCAGAGTGCCTGGTCGACAATTCAGACAGTGACTTCGACAATCTGGAATGGCATCATGTCTGTGATTTCTAATGTAACGAATGGGATTAAAACAACCATTACGACGGTTTGGAACAATATCAAAGCGACGGTCACGAGTCTCAGCAACAGCATTAAGACGGGTGTGAGCAATGCCTTTAGTGCCATGTGGAATGGGATTAAGAACACAGTATCTGGAATCTACAATACGATTCGGGAAGGCTTTGGAAATGCGGTTGGCTTTATCACAGGGCTGGCATCCTCTGCCTGGCAGTGGGGTGCGGACATCATCAATGGGATTGTAAATGGTATCCGAAGCTGCATTGGTGCGGTAAAGAATGCGGTCAGTGATGTGGCCGAGACCATTAAGTCTTTTCTGCATTTCTCCGTACCGGATGAAGGCCCACTTACTGATTTTGAATCCTGGATGCCGGACTTCATGGAAGGCTTGGCTCAGGGGATTGAAAAGAGCAGAGGTCTTGTGAAGGATGCTGTGGATAATGTGGCAGGAGACATGGTGCTGTCGCCGGGACTTGCTATGGCTGATGGGGCTTCCGGTATATCTGGCGAAGCCGGGGCGTTTGGAAACTCTGGTGACAGAGGAAGCCTGGTGTCTGCGATTCGTGAGGCGGTCAGCGGCATCAGTACAGGAAATAATGGCGAGGCTGGTGACATTGTCATTCCGGTTTATCTGGGAAATCAGATGCTGGATGAGGTGATTGTGACAGCACAGCAGAGAATGAATCTAAGAAGCGGAGGCAGGTAAGATGGCATTTTATCAATATTTGATTTTCGATGGAGAGAGCCTGCCGCTTCCGGATTCCTATGATGTGGAACTCAAGGATGTGGAAGCAGACTCCGGTGGAGAGACCGAGGCCGGCACTACCCAGAGGGATGTGGTAAGGCATGGCGTGGTCAGCATCCCTGTCAGCTTTTCCGTGACAAAGGCCTGGCTTACCAAGTTTGGCGCCTATGCCAAGAAGGATAAAATCCAGGTGCAGTATTTTGATCCTGTGACAGCGGAGCTAGTAGGAACGGAGATGTATGTGGATGGGCTTAAGGTGAAGCTGGAGAAGGACACCAGCTATAAGGGACTTTGGACGGTGAGTTTTACGCTGAGGGAGATGTAGGAAATTAACTGGTTATTTTGATGATTGGAAATATCGGCTATAATGAATACAGAAATAATCAATAAGGAGCACAAAAAATGGGAATAGATATCCAATATAACTATTTGATTGAAGACGAAATAAAAAACTTCCCTAATGATTTTCCGATATATAGCCGCAGAGATCCGGACGCCTGTAGTAAAAAATTGTATGATGATATCGAAAAGATATTTTTTCAGGGAGAAGAGAGTAGCGTCAAAGAGGGATTTGATAAAAAAAGGCGTGAGAGTTATTATACATTGAAAGTGGCGGATAGTACCCTATTATCGGTAGATTATATTGGTCCGTCTGTGTATTGGGCTGAAAAGAAAGGAGTAGAGCCAGAAAGGATTCGCGATTTTTTAAAACGTTGCCGTACAATCGGAGGACATATCGTATGGGAACGAGGAAGTGATTTGAAATATAAGGTCAATCAGGCACGCGGAGGAGAAAAAGGCGTATATGATAGAATTGATTGGACAATTTTGTTGTTGAAGATTTTTACAGAAAATAAAGAAATATCGCAGAAAGATTTTGTCTCAAAAGCATACACATATATTCCAAAAGAGAATCGAAATGATGACATAACAGTATTTGAAAATTTATATTATGCGTTTAAATGCTCTAAATGGCTTTCAAAATTTGAATTCAAAACATTTTGCAACAAGTTTAAACTCGTGGGAAGCTTTGTGGATAATCATTATAATGTAATTGAATTGGCTCCGCTATTTCCAATTCTACCAGATGATTATGAAAATTATATCAACAATACATGTAAGGCTATTGATTTACGGAATGGTTATATTGTTGGTGCTAATCCTAAGGAATTTGATGTCGTTGGAGAATTGTTTCCGAATGGTGGAGAAGTATATACTCGAGAAGAATTAATGACGCAATTTTCAGTTGAACTTGGTTATGATTCGAATAAAAGTGTTCGGTTAATCGAAACATGTGTCATGAAAGGTTTTATTTACGAGGTGTCAGAAAATATATATACTAGATAAAAATGCAGGGCATCAGTTGATGAAGAGTCAGCTGGTGCTTTTTCTATGCCATTTTTGAGGAGGAGAGGCGATGTATCCGGTGTCGGAGGCCTTCCTGCAGGCAGTGCAGGAGAATGCTAGGAATTATTACTGGACGGGGAAGATTACAACTAAGGCTGGCGCGGTATATGGGTTTGGCCCGAAGGATATCGTAAAGGGCAGCGGATATATTACCAGGCAGTGCTGTGGCTCTACCGAGATTGAGCTAGGGACAGTGTATGCAGCGGAGATGGGAATTACCCTTTTCAGCGACATTGACCGGTATACGCTGGAGGATGCCAGCATTTCCCTAAGCTATCATCTGAAGCTGCCGGACGGCTCTGTCGAAGAGACGCCGATGGGAATCTTTGAGGTGTCGGAGGCCAATCGTCTGGTGAAATGCCTGGAGATTAAGGCTTATGATTATATGCTGCGCTTTGATAAAAGCTTCAACGGTTTTGAAACGGTGGGTACGGCATGGGATTTCATCAACCTGTGCTGTCAGACCTGCAAGGTGGATTCAGAGCAGTCAGAGGAAGATATTAAGGCTTTACCAAATGGCAGCGAGGTGCTGTCAATCTATACAGAAAATGATATTGAAACCTGCCGGGATGTGCTGAGCTATGTGGCTCAGGTTCTTGGCGGGTTTTTCAGTATCAATCGCAGCGGCAGACTGGAGCTGGTGAAATATGGGACAGAGCCGGTGATGACCGTGGCACAGAGGCACAGATTTTCCTCCAGCTTTTCTGATTTCATTACCAGGTACACGGCGGTGAGCTCTACCAATAAGAAGACAGAAACTGCAGAGTATTATGCCTTGGATCCGGATGATGGACTGACTATGAATCTGGGCATAAATCCGCTCTTGCAGTTTGGCTTGAAGGAGACCAGAGAAACGCTTTGTAGGAATATCCTTCAGGACATTTCTGCGATTCGATATGTGCCTTTTGATTCGGTGACTATCGGAAATCCGGCTTTGAATCCAGGGGATGTGCTTAGATTTGCTGGAGGACAGGCGGACAGCGAGGAGATTACCTGCATTACCAGTATTCAGACGAAAATTGGTGGCAGGCAGACTATCAAATGCGTGGGCAAGAACCCAAGGCTGGCTCAGGCTAAGTCTAAGAATGACAAGAACATTTCCGGGCTGATGAATCAGATCAGCGAAACAGCCTCAAATGGCAAGCTGGGAATTCATACCTTTACCAATGCCAGCGCCTACAGCATTTCTGAGGAGGATGTGAAAATCATCAGTATTCAGTTTGCTTCGGCTGAGGAGAATCATATGCAGTTTCTGGCAGAGCTGGTGGTGGATGTGAAGGCAGAATCGATAAGCCGCAGTGCAGAGGCAAAGGGAACCATCGTGGTGCCGATACCGGAAAGCAGTTCTGGAGAAACAGAGGATAGTTCTTCGAGTAATACAGAGGTTTCTGTAGATGTGGCGTTACCGGTGGCCTGGTCTGAGGATGGACAAGCCCAGTGTTATGTGACCTTTGAACTGAATGATGCGGTGATTGAGACCTTTCATCCCACGGAGACCTGGCATTCTGGGAAGCATACGCTATTTCTTTATTATCCCATTGAAAAGGTGGTGACCAATTATACCAATACCTTTAATGTGTACCTGCGGATGGCTGGCGGCAGTGGTGGTGTAGATGTAGGCGGCTGTATTGCTTCAGTCAGCGGTCAGGCTATGGCAGCAGAGGAAGCCTGGGACGGCAAGCTGGAATTTGAGGAGCAGGTACTTCGTTTTGCTTTTGGTACCGGTAAGGAGACTGGCAGACTTCAGGGTAAGACCTTTGCAGAAAAGGATGTCTGGGAGATTGCGGAGCTTCTGACACGAAGCTATAGCGATGTGGTAAGCGGCAGGGCTAAAATCGGAGCCTTTGGAAGAGTGATTGAGATTTAATGGCGGAGCATCTTTCGCAGAAAGGATTGGAATATGAAGCTAAAGGGCCAAATGCTCCTGGAACTGACGGATACGGCCACCGGAGAGGTGGAGACCATCCAGGAGACAAATATGGTGACAAATGCGGTGAATAACATTTTGGGAATGAATCCTATGGGTGTGTGGATGAAGGGGGCAGGGGAGTATGATGACATGCTCCTCTGGAATGATAATTTGCTGCCGATTTGTCCCAACATGATTGGCGGGATATTGTTATTTTCCAAGGCATTGACGGAGGATGCCGACAACATTTACCCATCTTCGGAGAATCTGCCGGTGGCCTATGCCAGCAATGACGTGAATTCTACTACCAATGTGAAGCGCGGCAGCATGAACCTGACGGAGAGCAAGGCGTTGGACAACGGCTATAAATTTGTCTGGGAGTTTACGCCGAGTCAGGGCAACGGCACCATTGCAGCGGTGGGACTAACCTCCAAGCAGGGCGGTGCTAATGCCTATGGAAGTGATGCGGCGTCGGATACACCATTTTTGTATGTGCGATCGGTGGATCTAAGGGATTTGTCCCAGGAGCAGCAGATGATTTTCTATGAGGCGGTGGAGCTTGATTTTGAAAAGGACTTGCTCTATTCCTTCAGTTATGCCAGCAATACAGTGACGATTCGAAAGTTTAAGTATCCGGTCTTTAGCCTTGGACTCAATGACAGGCTGAATGATACGACACCGGTGCTGCTGGAGACGAAGGTATTGACCTGCTCGACCTTCCGATTCTATGGAAGCTATACGCCGTATGGGCATTTCTTTGATGGTAAGGATGGATACTGGTATGGCTTTGCCAATCAGCAGAATTCCTCCGGTAATGCGACAGTGCTGTGGATCAAGATTAGCAAGGAGGATTATTCCTTTACCGAGGGCAAGTGGTCATTGACTAATGCAAAGCTTCAGTACATCGGCAGTGTGAAGTATGACAGCTATCCCTGCATTATAAACAGGGCTGTGGTTCGAAATGGCTATCTGTATGTGGTGGCCTATGATAAGACCGGTATTTACAAGATTAATGTGAATAACTCGTCGGATGTGACGCTGATTGAGTTTGGTTTTACTTCAGCCTTTAAGCCTCTGGGGGGAAGCGGCAGCAGTGAATCCTATCTGCAGGTGGTGGGAGATCTCATCATTGGATGGGATTTCCAGATTGATGTAAATGATAAGGTGATTCAGACAGCGGGCACGGAGCGATGCACTAATATCGCAACGCCTCTGTTTGAGTATAAGGGCTTTATGGTTGGCTGGTGCTCAGCCTATGGCAGCGAGTATAGGAGAATGTATCTGAGGAGTCCATATCTGGCTACCATCAACAACCTAAGTCAGGCTGTTGTGAAGAATGCGGATAAGACCATGAAGATTACTTACACGCTGACGGAGGTGGACGAGACGACAGCTGGTGAGTAAGGCTGTGGAAAAAGGAATATGGCAAGGGTAACTGAGGGATGGCTGCGGCTGTCCCTTTTAGTTTGCATGAAATGAGCCGAAGCTTGGGGTGCTAGAGAGGCTTTGGCTAGGTTTATGCGAAGGCGAAGGAAATGGAGGGTTTTGCTAATGAAAGAATTTTGGAACTTGATTCAGGCTATGTTTGCAGCTGTGGGAGGCTGGCTTGGGTATTTCCTGGGAGGCTGTGATGGGCTTCTTATGGCGCTGGTGCTTTTCGTGGTTGTGGATTACATCACGGGAGTCATGTGTGCGGTGGCAGATCATACACTGTCCAGTGCTGTGGGCTTTAAGGGAATCTGCAGGAAGGTGCTGATTTTTATGCTGGTTGGCATTGCTAATGTCATGGATGTGGAGATTCTAAAGAGCGGCTGTGTGCTGAGAACGGCAGTGATTTTTTTCTATCTCAGCAATGAGGGCATCAGCATGATGGAGAACGCAGCGCATCTGGGATTGCCGGTGCCGGAGAAACTGAAGGTGGTGCTGGAGCAGCTGCATGAGAGAGATGATAAGGAGAGTGATGAATAATGGCAGGAAAAGCAAGTGCATTGGTGGCTCAGGCGAAGGCCTGGATCGGATGCAAGGAATCCGATGGAAGCCATCGGAAGATTATTGATGTTTACAATGAACATAAACCATTGGCAAGAGGCTATAAGGTGAAGTACACGGATTCCTGGTGCGCAACATTTGTGTCGGCCTGCGCCATTAAGACGGGCATGACTGACATTATCCCGACAGAGTGCGGCTGCGGCCAGATGGTGCAGCTGTTTCAAAAGCTGGGGGAATGGGATGAAAATGATGGCAGAGTGCCGAAGGCTGGGGATGTAATTTTTTATGATTGGAATGACAGTGGCTCTGGGGATAACAATGGATGGCCTGATCATGTGGGCATCGTGGAGAAGGTCAGCGGTAAGAGCATTACCGTGATTGAAGGCAATTATCAGGACGCGGTGAAGAGGCGAGTGCTTAAGGTTAATGGAAAGTATATCAGGGGATATGGAGTGCCGAGGTATGAGGAAGAAAGCAGCACTGGCACTGGCACAATGGCAACGGCTGGTGGAAGTGGAACTGGCTCTGGGGTATTGGCAGATGCCTCGGGAAATGGAGCGCTGAGCAAGACACCGAAATGGACCGGAAGAGTGACAGCTTCAGTGCTTAATGTTCGCTCATGGGCGGGAACAGAGCATGTAAATATTAAGTCCTGGCCGAGGCTTGCCAAAGGGAATCTAGTGGATGTGTGCGACTGCATCCTGGCTAAGGATGGCAGCAAATGGTATTACGTGAAAATTGACGGACGGGTGTACGGATTTGTGCATTCGAGGTATGTGGAAGAAGTGTAAGGGAATAGAGATGAGAGAGGCCTGCTGGCATTGGGAGAGATCCTGGTGCTGGCGGGCCTTTTTTTGGTTTATGAAATTTTATGATTGAGGTTAAAATTTTGTTCTTTTTCTTTGCCTGTGACCTGAGAAGAGATTTTCTCAGGAAGGATGGCAAAGAGTATGACAGCAGACGAAATGAAGAATGTGGATATCAGAACTGTCGACAGAGATGCGCTTGTGGATATTCACGATGTAAAGATTGACAGGACACTTCCAAAGAAAGAGCGGATCAGAAGTTTTGTAGAGCAGATTAAAAATCCATATTGCTTTAAATGCGGGGAAGTGGTTGTGAAAATGTCTTTTTCTGATACGGAGGCGACTTTGGAAGATAGAATGGAGCATTACCTTCGAAGCCTTTGATGCCATATTTCAGATGTCATGGAAGCTGATAGAAGGCTGTGTTAAGATAAACTTGGTCAAAAAAATAGGTGCTTTGCATCTGAAAAGGCATAGCTTTTCGGTTCTTGGCTGAGTAAATCAGAAAGGACGAAAAAGCTGTGAAAAATAAAAATTTCAACGCATGTATTTATACAAGACTGTCGCGTGATGATGGTGACAAACTTGAGAGCGACAGTATCATAAACCAGAGAGCCCTTATTAAGGACTTTCTTTCTAAGCATCCGGAGATACAGGTGGTTTCAGAGAAAACTGATGATGGATACTCCGGTGTCAATTTTGACAGACCCGCATTCCAGGAGATGATGGATGAAATTCGTTCTGGGAAGGTAAACTGTGTGGTTGTCAAAGACCTTTCCCGTTTTGGAAGAAATTATATTGAAGCCGGCAATTATATTGAGAGAGTATTTCCTTTTATGGGAGTGCGCTTTATTGCCATTAATGACAGCTATGACAGCATAGACAGGAATCAATCGGATTCCTTGATTATTCCTTTTAAGAATCTTATCAACGATGCCTACTGCAAGGATATTTCCGTAAAAATCAGATCTCAGCTTGAAATCAAGAGAAAAAAGGGACAGTTTATCGGAGCCTTTGCTGTGTATGGCTATCTGAAGGATGACGAGGACCACAACAGGCTTGTCATTGATACCTATGCTTCAGAAGTGGTGAGAGCCATTTATAAGTGGAAACTGGAAGGTATGAGCCAGGGACGTATTGCAGACAAGCTGAATCTGCAAGGGGTTCTGTGTCCGATGGAGTACAAGCTTTCCCTTGGTATGAAGGTGCAGACCAATTTCAGAGTCCATAAAAAAGCTATGTGGTCACCGGTTTCTGTTACAAGGATTCTGACGAATGAAATTTACACAGGAGTTCTAATCCAGGGAAAAAGCGGCACACCGAATTACAAGGTGAAGAAGGTTATGCCAAAGGATGAGGAGGAATGGATTCGTGTCGAGGATTCGCATCCGTCAATTATCTGCAGGGAGGATTTTGAAAATGTGCAGATGATTATGCAGAAGGACATCCGCATTGCGCCGGAAGAGGAAGCGGTATATCCATTTTCGGGGTATTTGAAATGCGCTGATTGCGGTCAGAACATGGTGCGCAAGCATTACAAATCCGGCGATAGTGAATATACCTATTTCATCTGCTCTACACGCAAGGCGAAAAAAGGATGCAGTACACATACCATCAGAGAAGATGCATTGATGGATGCGGTCCTTGCAGGAATCAGGCAACAGGTGAAGCATGTGCTGGAACTAGAGCAAATCATTGATACGTTAGATTCACTGCCGGAGAGCCAGCAGAATGTTTTTAATTATGATGCTCAGATTGTACGGCTCAAGGAAGACATTGAAAGGAATAAATCCTTTAAGCTGAAGCTTTATGAAAATCTTCAAGAAGGCATGATTGGACAGGATGAGTATTTTCTTTTTAAGAAAAGCTATGCAGCGAAAATTGAGGAAGCGGAAGCGGCAATTATTGCCATAGAAACCGAGCGAGAGCAGATGGTTGGCAGAAATCGTGAACGTATGGCTTGGATTGATGTCTATAAGAAATACCAGAATGTCACGGAAGTTACGAGAAGGCTTGTGGTGGAACTGATTGAGCAGATAAGAGTTTATGAGGACAGCCGTATTGAAATTAAATGGCGCTATCAGGATGAGTATGGGAAAATCATGGATTCTCTTGTGAAATCTGAGATAGCAGTGTAGGAGATGCGGTATGGCAAGAAAAAGCAGAAAAAATACGGGCGTTCTTACTGAAACGCCTGTGCAAGAGAGCAGCTTCTTTTCCACAGCCATCTATGCCCGCTTGTCCATTGAAAACAGCGGCAAGGACGATGACGGCGATTCTATTGCTAACCAAATCAGTTTCTGTAGGGCATACCTGGAAGAACATAAAGATCTGAAGCTGTATGGAATCTATGAGGACAACGGCGAGAAGGGTACAAATTTTGACCGGCCAGAGTTTCAGAGAATGATGGATGACATAAGGGGCGGTAAAGTGAAATGTGTCCTTGTTAAGGATTTGAGCCGCTTCGGAAGAGATTATATTGAGGCAGGGGAACTTTTGGAGAAGATATTTCCCTTTATGGGTATCCGCTTTATTTCCATTACGGACGGTTATGATAGTCTGACTTCTGACGATGCGGAAGGTGCTCTGATGATCCCTCTAAAAAACATGATCAATGACGTCTATGCAAAGGATATTTCACGGAAGATTATTACATCCTTTAGGGCCAGGCAGGAGAAGGGAGAATTTCTGCCGGCATTTGCTCCATACGGATATGTGAAGTCAAAGACAGAGGCTTACCGGTATGAGATAGATGAGGTGACGGCTCCTTACGTGAAGATGATTTTTGAGTGGAAAGCTGAGGGTATTTCCCATAATGAAATCTGCAGAAGGCTCAATGAAATGGGAGCGGTGACACCATCCAGACGAAAAGTTGATCTCGGCATCTGGAGAGCAGAGAAATACAAGCATACGGTGTGGTTTGGACGCACTATCATTGATATTCTGAAGAATCCTACCTACACCGGCTGCATTGTTTATGGAAGGATTCCTAAGTCC
Source organism: Lachnospiraceae bacterium (assembly GCA_963649295.1). Lineage (GTDB taxonomy): Bacteria > Bacillota > Clostridia > Lachnospirales > Lachnospiraceae > RGIG3528. Next base: position 22,232 of record CAVJHK010000001.1, read on the forward strand.
TTATATGAGGGAATCAAGATGCACCGTGCTCCGGCGGATGAGTGGAGATATGTGCCGGATGCCCATGAGCCAATTATCAGCCAGGAATTGTTCGATAAGGTCCAGCAGATGTTTGCAGACCGCGCAGAAAAATTCAAGAAGAAAATGGATGAGAATGCTAAACTGAGGGAACTGATTGCAAATCCTCTTAAAGGGAAGATTTACTGTGGCGACTGTGGTAAGAGAATGCGGTTTGTAAAGCCTACAGACAAACGGTATCCGATAGATCAGGATCATGCCATTTATGTCTGCGGAGGGTATTTGGACAGCGGATACAGCAGATGCTCTAGGCATTCTATCCGGTATCCGCCTGTGGCTGATGCAGTGATGGCAGTGGTAAAAATGCAGACAGAACTTGCCTTAAAGCATGAACAGCTAATCCGTCAGATGAGAGGTTCTGTGCAGGAGAAGAATCTGATCGATAAGTATGTAGGTCAGTTCAATTATCTGAATCAGGAACTGAAGAAAATTAATGCCAGAAGAGAAGGCCTGTTTGAAAATTTTGTCGATGGGATTCTCGATGAAAAAGAGTATCAGTTCGCAAAGGAAAAGTATGACGAAGAAGCTTCTGCTCTTGATAAAAAGCTGAAGAAAAAAAAAAAAAAAAAGAATCAGGTGGACTTCGACAACAAGTGGCTTGCGGCAATGCACGAAGCGGAGAATACTGCTGAAATGAATGAAACTCTTACGAAGAGTCTTATCAGCAAGGTCATGATATTTGAGGATAACCGTGTTGAAGTGGAACTGAATTATGCAGAGGATAGGGACATCTTCCAGAATATCGTAGCTGAAATGGCAGGTGATGATCATGAGTAAATGGGTGATAGGGAAATATATACGTTTGTCGCAGGCTGACCGTGATCTTATGAAAAAGGAAAACAAGTCAGAGAGTGAGAGCGTGTCCCACCAGAAGGCGCTGATCCAGAATTTCATCAATGGGAATGCGGAACTGAGCGGATCGGAGCAGTATGAGTTTTTCGATGACGGTTATACCGGTACTAATTTCGAGCGACCTTCCTTTGAGCGACTGCTGGAAAAGATTAAGAAGGGTGAAATCAATTGTGTTGTGGTGAAGGACTTCTCGCGATTTGGCAGAAATTATATTGAACTGGGAGATTACCTGGAACGTATATTTCCATTCATGGGAGTGCGTTTTATCTCTATCAACGACCATTATGACAGCACAGATTACAAAGGAACCACCGGCGGACTTGACGTGGTTATGAAAAATATTGTTTATGATTATTACAGTAAGGATTTGTCGGTGAAGGTGAAGACAGCCAAGCGGCAGAAGATGAAACAGGGCAAATACCTTGGCGGTCATGTGCCTTACGGATATGTCAGATGTAAGGATGACGGAAACAAAATAGAACCGGATCCAGAAGCGGCAGCCATTGTCAGAGAAATTTTTGATGAAGCAATTGGAGGAATTCGCCCCACAGAAATCGGCAGGCTGATGAATGAGCGTGGTTATGAAACACCATCTGCCTATTACCGAAGGATGAACCCAAAGACAAAAAAGTTTGCAGATGCATCGGAATACAGATGTTGGGATATCAATTCCATCAGAAGAATCCTTCAGAACAGGGTTTATTATGGCGCCGTGGTAGGACACAAGCGAGAACAGATTAGCGCCTGCAGCAGGCATTCAGTCAAAGTGCCGGAAGAAGAACAGGTCATTGTTGAAAATATGCATCAGGGAATTGTTACAAAGGAAGAGTTTCAGGCTGCACAGAAAATATTCCGCAGAAGATACGCTACGGAAGAAAAGAAGATTGAGAAGGATTATCCTCTTTACGGAAAAGTAAAATGCGGAGTCTGTGGCAGGGCGATGGCTTACCGTGCATATGGTTACAGGGGCAGGCGGTATAAATATTTTATCTGTCCACATGCCAAGAATCAGTTGGAGAACCAGTGCTGCAAACATTACATCCATGAAGAGATGTTGAATGGGATTGTGTGGCAGGCTGTTAAACAGCTTCTGGCTATGGCGGATATTGCGCAGAAGAAGATTCGGGACAAGGCGGCTGAGGCGAAGAATGACAATTTCATCCTTGCCCAGAAGCTGGCTGATCTGCAGAAGGACAAGGAAAAATGTGAGTCAGACAGATTTGCAAATGTGGATCTGTTCATGGCAGGAAGCCTGGATAAAGAAATCTACTTGGACAGACGGCAGGAACTGAACCGGATGGCAGATGAAATCGAAAAGCGGATAGCTGAAATGGAGCAGAGCCTTAAAGCTGTTGAAACTGCCTCCGATGATGGCACGGCGGAAGCCCTGGGGAAGATGAAAAAGTTTTCTGGTGCAGAGCAGCTTGATCAGAAGATGGTACATGCACTGATTGACAAGGTACTGGTCACGGACCCGGAGCACGTGGAGATCCGGTGGAAGTTTAAGGATGAGGTTGTGAAGTTTATAGAGGAATGATGAAAAAAGGTGTTTGCTGTGGATTTGTATCTTGGGCAAGCATCTAATTTTCTTTTGTTAACTCTTCAAATGTTGTGTGGAGAATTTCAAAGAGTTTTTGATTTTCACTGGGAAAGATTGTAACGGTGCTGAAACTCGATGAGGTTCGCACTAATCAGATTTTTACTGCCAGTATCTGGACACAGTTTAGGTTTACATCACACTCTTCTGACCACTTATTTGAACCATTTTTTAATGGCTTGTGGTAATGATGCTTAAATTGAGCTGCAAAAAATGAGATAAAAGTGGAAAAATGCTAGATTTTTTTCGCCTAAGCGAGTAAAATGAATATAGATTTCTGAGCAATTCAACTGAAAGGTTGTGACGCAAAGCTAGAGAGTCTGTAAAATGGCAGCCATCTGCCACGTTGATGCATTGCCAGAAATGGCAATGCTTTTTTGAAAGGTAAGTATAAAAAGCGTGATAGAAGGATATACAACTGTAAAAGAAATCGCAGAACGGTGGGATTTAAAGCCAAGAACAGTACAAATAATGTGCGCTGAAGGCCGCATAGAGGGTGCGGTAAAGTTTGGACGAGATTGGGCTATTCCTAAGGATGCAGCTCGTCCTGGAGATGGCAGAGTTACTTCTGGAGAATACAAGGATTATAGAAAAAATAAGAAAAATAGTTTGTAAGAATTCTTTTTTGGGGGTATAAGCAGTTACCGAGATGTCTATAAGGACATCTTAAACATATAAACAAGGAAAAGGAGACAATGATTATGGGTATGTTTGATTTCAAACGTTGCGATGGATTCGTAGGAAGTATTCCACAGAAATTTATTGACACTAAGTTTCCCAAGTGTCCTATGTGCGGAACAAATGAGCCTTATTGGAAACTTAAGGATAAGATGGAGATGATGGGAAATCGTACAATGTTTCTTTGCGATAAGTGCGGAGCTATCCTTTCTGCAACGACGGCTGATCTCTCTGGAATGTCAAAAAGTAAAGCATCGGTTTTAACAACAGCAGGTATGTTTAATGCAATTGGAAAGAAGGCTAGCGGAAAGTCAGTTGCAACTACATATATTAAAGTTGAAGAAGTTGGTAATGCTCAAACAACAAAAGTATATGAAGGAAAGGAAATGCCAATAGAGGAACTGCAGGCACTTGCGGAAAGCCTTTAATTGACTGAAAGCAGATTATGGCAAAGTTAGTTTTCTTACGTCGAACTGAAAAAGAGATACAGGTATTTGGTGGGGATGTCTATATTGATATAGATGGAAAAAATGTTGGTATCTTGTCAAGAGCAAACCAAGAGTACAATATTCAGGCGGGACAGCATACTATTAAAATGTATAAGTCACATACCTATGATACGTTTATTGGCTTTGCCGAATCTACAATTACGGTTGAAGAAAATGAGCAGCTTATGGTGCGGTATGCCGCACCTATGGCTGCGAATCAGCCTGGAAATCTTATTATCTCCCCATATGATCCTTCAAAAGAAAGCGAAATTCTTAGGGCGCGGGAGAATACCATTCAACGGGATTTTGCTGCAGATGAACATAGAAAACAAGAACAAAACAATAAATATAATACCGGAGTTATGATATTTATTGCTTTCATAATTATAGATGCAATCATATGGGCTGTTTGGATGGCATCAATATAAATTGAGAGGTACTAAGAACATGGCAAAGCTAGTATTTTTACAGAGAACACAAAAGGAAATTGAAATTTTTGGCGGTGAAGTGTTTTTTGACATTGACGGAAAGAATGTGGGAAAACTTACTACCGTTAATCAGACTATTGAGCTGCCTGCAGGTGAGCATATGGTCAAGATGTATAAGTCACATACATTTGATACTTTCATAGGTTTTGCAGAGCAAACTATTTCTTTATCAGAGAATGAATCGCTCATGGTTAAGTATTCGGCGCCTATGATGGTGAGTCAGCCTGGTAATATGGTTATTTCTGAGTATTCAGAACAGAAACAAGTAGAGGCTGTGAAAGCACGCGAGGAAATGATTCAACGCGACTTTGTTAATGAACAAAATAAAAGAAAAGAAGCTGATGAAAAATACAAAAATGGAGTATGGATTGTCATTGGTATTGCTGTTGCTATTGGAATTATTTATGGCATAATGATGGCATCTATGATGTGATATGTATCTATTTTGTACATTAGCTGTTGCGGCTCTTTTAGGCTTAATACCTGCTAACATAGCTAAAGATAAAGGCTATAGCTTCGGCCTTTGGTGGTTCTATGGTTGGATGCTTTTTATAGTCGCAATAATTCACGTTCAATTTATACCTGATAAAAATGCAGATAGTGGTTCTGGATATAGACCAAATTCGATACCGTATACACCACCAACTCAACTGAGTGCAGCGGACGAATTAAAGCAATATAAGGATTTACATGATCAAGGGATAATTACAGAAGAAGATTTTGAAAAGAAAAAGAAGCAGATTATGGGTATCTGATAATAAGCCGGGGTGATACCCCGGCTTTATGTATATGGAGGGGAAATGCAGGGAAATATATTTGAGTATAAAAAACCTATATATGAAATCGGGTTACCTAAGGATTTAGAATCAACTATATGGGACTTTTATGTAACAAGATCTTTTGCGAATAGTGCGTCTCAAAAGAGGACAGTAAAAGATTTCGGAATTAAACAAATTCCGTTTAAGAAAATGATGCAGAAGGCTGAAATAACAGATGATAATTGTAAGATATTAACCTGTACCACAATGAAAAAGGCTCTTGCTGATTTAAAATTAGAAGTCGAAGGAAAAGATGAAAGAGGCAATAAGACTACGATTGAAATTGACTTTGATACACCACGAATTTGTTGCTTACAGTCTTTTACAGTAAATGAGGATATTAAAGTTGTTCCTAGTGGTTCACAAGCAGATTGTATACTTACCCACATTAGAAATTCATTTGCCCATGGAAACACATATTTCTTTGATAATGGAAATGTACTGTTAGAGGACAAGGATCGTGGTAAAGTTACTGCTAGAATGCTTATTGCGGTTGAAAGTCTAATAGATTGGATAAAACTAATAGATAGCTCGCACATAGTGTATCCAGAACTATTTAAAGACTCAGACCTAGATAGTCGATAATGTAAGATGGCTTGTTGATGAATTCCAAAAAGACGGTAGCACCATACTAAAACATGTTTGGATTTCATATAATAATTTTATCTGTAATTTATATCAGAAAAGTGATTTTAAGAAAGATGAGCATCGACACTGGCTTCTACATGGAAAATCAGATTTTGAGATTGAGGAAATCGATTGTTTGCGTTTATTTAATGCAGTTGAAAGTTTGTGCATGGTAGTGAAAAAAGGAGAATGAGATAAGAAAGTAGAGTGGTTTTATGCCATCCAAATTATGGCATAAAAATCTTTTAGACCTATCTTGACATACGCTGATGAATGTCACCATGCAGCTGCGGAAACATACAAAAAAATTATAGGATATTTTGAGCCGGAGTTTTTGCTTGGGCTTACGGCAACACCGGAGCGACTTGATAATCAGGACGTATTTGAATTGTTTGACCACAATGTTCCGTATGAATTGCGACTTAGAGATGCAATTGCAAATGATTTGGTCGTTCCTTTTAAATATTATGGTATACGGGATGAGCTGATTGACTATGGTTTATCACAAACGGAAGAGCGTAAAATGATTGCGCAGCTTGCAAATGCTGATCATTGCGACTTTGTTGCCGCTCAAATTGAAAAATACCGCCCACAGGGAAAATTAAAGGCGCTTGCATTTTGCCGCAATATTACTCATGCGAGGATGATGGCGGAGGCGCTCGGAGAAAAATATAAAACGGCTTATCTTACGGGGAAAAATGATATCGGCGAACGTGTCCGAGCATATAATGACCTGCAAAGCGATTCGGAAGCACTTGAAATTTTGTTTTCTGTAGACATTTTGAATGAGGGTGTTGATATTCCAGGCGTTAACATGGTGCTTTTTTTGAGACCGACGGAATCTACCACAATTTTTATTCAGCAACTTGGACGCGGACTTCGTAAGTATACAAATAAGACGTTTGTAACGGTGCTTGATTTTATCGGAAACAGTTATAAAAGAAGCGTACAGATTGCATTTGCCTTAGGGTCACTATCGGAAAATTTTGTTATGGAAAAACGCCTTATGGCATCGCTTGTAAAAGATGATTTTAAAGCACTTGGACTTACGGAATACGGCGTTGAAATTCATATTGACGATTTAAGCAAAGAGGAAATTCTTGAATATATTGATAAAGAAAACTTTAATGCGATAAAGTATTTAAAACAGGATTATTTTAATTTTAAAAAGTATATCGGAGCTGAATTTTACCCGAAGCACGTTGATTATATTAATAATGATTGCGCACCGGATCTTATTCGTTTTATGAGCGTAAAAACAGAAGGTAAGAAGAATTGCAGTTATTATAATTTCCTTAAAGGCATAAATGAAGAAAATCTTCCGATTTTTACTGAAAGTCAGGTCAATTTTATAAATTATTTGTCGGGATTTTTGCCTCTTGTAAGGCAGCATGAATATTATATTGTGAAATTATTGCTTACAGGAAGCAAAACATTTGATGAAACGGCGAAATATCTTAGAGAAAATATAAAGGATTTTAAAAATGAAGAGCTTGAGCATGCGCTTGAATTTTTGAAAATAGTAAAAAAGGACGGCATTGTGCTTACTCTTGACGTAAAAATTGATGATCAGTTTTTGGAATATACGGAAGATTTAATCGAATATGGACTTATACGATATTCGGTTGATAATGGTGAAGAAACAGGATTCAAGCTTTGGCAAAATTACCGCATGGATCAGGTTCAGCTGAAACTGCTTAAAAATCCTGCACATAACCAGGTTGGAACATATTATTATGATGATTTTGTCGTTATATTTGCATCCCTTAAAAAGGATTTAGACGAGGCTGATAAATTAAATTATAAGGATAAATTTTTGCAGGCGGACATTTTTCAATGGGAATCGATGACGAATCTTCCTGGTTCCGATTTGCAAAAACTGAAAAATAGTATATTTGCATATGTTTTTATCAGAAAGGTTAATTCGGAAAACGGGCTTGTGCTTCCGTTTACATATGTAGGAAAGGGAAAGTTGACAAATCCCCGTAAAACCGATGCCGGCAACGGAACATATCTTTTTGATATTCATATGGAAAATAGTTTGCCTGACTATTTGCAATACGATTTTGGCTTGACTTAAAAGGAGCACCAAATGAAAACAATTCATGTTGCGGCGGCTGTAATCTGTTCTTCCGGACGTATTTTTGCGACGGAGCGCGGGTACGGCGAATTTAAAGGAAAATGGGAATTTCCGGGCGGAAAGCCGGAATACGGGGAAACTCCCGACGCCGCATTAAAAAGAGAAATAAAGGAAGAACTTGATACGGAAATAGAGGTGCTTGATTTAATCGATACGGTTGAATATGATTATCCCGAGTTTCACCTTACAATGGATGTATTTGATTGCAAAATAATTTCCGGAAATCTTATTTTAAAAGAGCACATGGCGGCAAAATGGCTTGATAAGGACTCTCTTTACAGTGTCGAGTGGCTGCCGGCGGATTTGTGTATGATTGAAAAGATAAAAAGAATTATGTAGACAAATATGATAAATTGATGTATTAAAACATTGATAAACAGACAAATATGGCATGTTAATTACAGAATGTAAAAAAACAATTTCCTGTAATGGAATATTAACCTAACGAAAGGACATCACTATGAACAGAAAAAATTTTGGACCGAAACCCTATTCCCTTCCGCAGCCTGTGTTTATTATTGCGTCTTATGACGAAACAGGTGTTCCGTGCGCAATGAATGCGGCATGGTGCGGGATAAGCGAGCAGACGGAAGTGAGCCTTTGTCTCTCTGAGGGACACAAGACAACAAAGAATATTTTGAAAAAGAAAGCCTTTACAATCAGTATGGCGGATGCGGCACATGTTTCCGAATGTGATTATTTTGGCATTGCGTCGGGCAACGATGTGGATAACAAAATCAAGCATGCCGATATGACGGTCACCAAGAGCGAAAATGTCGACGCTCCGATTATCAATGAACTTGCGGTATGTATGGAGTGTAAATTTGTTTCTTATGATCCCAAAACCTGCATTATGAAGGGCGAAATCGTAAATGTGAGTGTTGACGAAAATGCTCTCACAGACGGCAAGGCGGATATCAAAAAAATAGCGCCGATTACCTTTGATCCGTTTAACAATGCCTATCATGTTATCGGCGAAAAGGTTGGAGACGCCTGGAAATCGGGCAAAAAGTTTTTGTAGGGAAATTTTGGAACAATACAAAAATCCCTTGCGTGAAACTTTGGAAATAATACAAAATTTCTACGGAAAAACGAGTGAAACACTATGGAAAATGTGATTATTATAATAATTCTTGTTGCTGCGGTTACAGCAGGTATTTTTTATGCCGTACGTCATTTTGCGGGAAAAAGCGGCTGCTGCGGAAGCGGCGACTTAAAAGTTAAAAAGAAAAAGCTTTCGCATGTGTTATATAAGCGCAACTTTAAAGTCATGGGCATGCACTGCAAGCACTGTAAGGGGCGTGTCGAAGAAGTGGTAAACGACATAACGGGCGTTGCGGGTACGGTGAAACTTAAAAAAGGACTTCTTACCGTATCCTACGAAACGGATGTTGACGACAGCGTGATATTGACGGCGCTTACACGTGCGGGATATGAAGGGGAACGAATATAGCACCGGTAAAGATTATTCGGACTTTGCGGTTTAAGTATTTTTGTTTGGCAGGGTAAGCTGCTTTTTTAGAGTGCAAAGCGGTACAAAGCGGCAATCTGCCTATCGTTAAGATAAATCTTTTGACACTACCCAATATTTTTAAGAAGGAAATTTTTATGAATGCATTTGGAAACAAAGACCGCGAGGCAATTATAATCGGTGCGTCACCGATGGGGCGTGAAAAAGAAGGGCTTATAAAACTCTTAAATAAAGCGGGCTATGGGACAAAAGTGGGTTACGGAACAAAAGAAGAAAAAGTAAGCATAACCTGTACTGGGAACTGCAAGTCTTGTAGCTCCCGGTGCGGGTCGCATGCGGGACTCAATGATATTTATGTTATGGCAGCGGACGGCGGGCTTGAGTTTTTGTTAAAAAATGACATGCTTCCCGATTTTTTTGTGGGAGATTTGGACTCGTTTGAAACGGAAAGCGGGCTGAATAAAGACGAAATAAATGAACTCTTAAAGAAAATTCCCCACAAAATCGTGCCTGTCGAAAAGGATGACACCGATATGGCTCTTGCCGCGCAAATTGCGTGCGAAAACGGATGCAACAAAATCATAATTTACGGCGGGCTTGGCGGCACAAGGATTTCGCATACCTTTGCAAATGTGCAATTGATGGCGGATTATGCCATTAAAGGCATTACAATGCTTTTGATGGGAAACGGCATAAAGGCAGAAGTTATTTATAATTCCAAAAAAAATTATTCCGCAATCATGAAGGGGAATATTTCGGTGATTTCACTGTCTGATGTGTCAAACGGTGTCAAAATAAAGGGACTTAAATATGAATACGAGGGCAATTTGACAAACACGCGCACGCTTGGGGTGAGCAATTCGTTTGTCGGGAAAGAAGCGAGTGTGTCGGTGGAAGATGGGATAGTTTTACTAATATACGAAAGAAAATAAATTTTTGTGCTGTAAGCTATGGTGAAGACATAAAATTTGCCGGATGTTTACATAAAATTTGCCGGATGTTTATATAAAAAAATGCCGTGGGTTTACATAAAAAAATGCCGGATGTTTATATAAAAAAATGCCGTGGGTTTATTTATAAAAATTGTGACAAGAAAACAATTATAATTTGCTAAATCTCGATTTTTTTTGCCACATTTAGCAAATTATAAATGTGAAATAGCTTGATTTTCGAAAAAAGAATGGCGTATACTTTGCTAAAAGTCGAATTTTTTATGAGATTTAGCAAAATATAAAAGAATTTTTGATAAAAGCAGTTAAACCAAAATTTCAAGGAGAACAATTTATGTCAAAGAAACAAAACAAAAAATCCGTTGTTAAGGAATTTAAGGAATTTATTTCAAGAGGAAACGTTGTGGATATGGCAGTCGGTGTTATTATCGGTAGTGCGTTCACCGCAATTGTCAATTCGCTTGTAAAGGATATTTTTACGCCGCTTATCGGAATAATAATCGGAGGAATAAATTTTGCGAGCCTTTCGATTAAGATTCCCGATACAACGCTTGAAGACGGAACGGTTATCATACAGGGCGCAGAGCTTACTTACGGAAACTTTATTCAAAGCATAATTACGTTTCTTCTTACCGCTTTGTGCGTATTTATTTTTGTTAAGGCGATAAATGCGATAAGAAACGGATCTTTGTTTAAAAAAATAAAGGATGTGACGGACGGAGAACCCGCACCCGCTCCCGCTCCCGAGCCGCCCAAGCCCTCGAATGAAGAAGTGCTTCTTACGGAAATCAGGGATTTGCTTAAAAATCAAAATGAAATGACACAAAAGCCCAAGAATTTCTTCAACAGAAACAGAAATTTTGACAAGAATAACAAGGACAACAACAGGAATAACAAAGACGGTAATAAGGATAGTAAAGACCGCAATAAGGACGATAATAAAGATACGATAAAACACGTTGGAGGCACTTCCGAAACCGATACAAATAAGACTGAATAAAACGGCGAATAAAAACGACCGCCGTTAGCTTCTCAAAAACTTAGGGTGGTCGTTTTTTTGATTATTTTATAATTGGGACGGCCGTCTATCGGCAACACCTCTTTTGTGATAATATGCTAACATATATACATATAAATCAACCACAACTCTCATATTCTATATGCAAAATCAAAAAGAAAAACTCTTAGGATTTTCAAAAAAGAATATTTTGCTTACGGAGCTTGCTGCGCTCTTTCGTATCGATTATTCGGATACAAAAGAGCTTTATTCTCTCGTAACGGAACTTGGAAATCAGGGCTTAATAAAGCCTGTTTCGGCATCGGGAAAAATTGCAAATCTTACGTATCCCATGTACAAAAAATATAAGATTTGCGCAGCGGATGAAGAGTATGCGGCGGATATTAAAAAAATTCTGTCCTTACATCCCACAATCACAAAAAGCGGATATTTAAGCAGAAATCCGAAAATATACAGGGAAAACGAAAATTTTCTTGCTATGCTTTCAAAATATTTTTTTACAAACCGGCATGCCGAATATATTTCAAGAAAAGAGCGTTCATATGAGATATTCGGAAAAGAAAAAGAGCTCGACAATCCTACTTTCAAACGTCTTTTAAATAATCTCAAAATCACCGATTCCGACCTTATGTTTTATGATACGCCGGAATATTGTTTTCATGACTTCATTCCCGAGAGAAAAGAGCATATGACGCTCCTTATATGCGAAAATAAGGATATTTGGTTTAATATAAGGCGCCGTATGTTTGAAGAAAATATGAGAATGCTGTTCGGCACAAAAATAGACGGCGTTGTGTACGGGGCAGGAAACAAGGTTTCCGAAAAGTCTGGTGCGCTTATACAGTATGTAAGGTTTATGGGAAAACGCACGGCAGATTTTTTGTATTGGGGGGACATAGACCGAGAAGGCTTTGACATATTTAAGCGTACACGGGAAGTAAATGCAGGGCTTATGATCAAGCTTTTTGTTCCCGGATACAAAAAAATGATAAAAAAAGCAGCGGGAAAAGCGCAGGAAGACGCTCCGTCATCAAAAGATAAGGGAAATTATGATGAAATATTTGCGGAATTTTCCGAGCACGAAAGAGAATTTTTAAGCGACATTATGAAAAATAACAAACTTATTCCTCAGGAAATTATTTCCTATACGGATTTGAGCGAGGTGTGAAAAGGTGCTGCGGCAGGATGTAAAAGAGATGTTTTCGGGCTTCCAAAACCGAATGAAATTTATAGATATTGTGAGAAGCATTACGGTAACAAGTTATCCGGATGACATTAAAGAAATGTTTCACGGAGATTATGATATTTTAAATAATCTGGTTGTGGCAGTTTTGCTTTTTATTAAGGAGCGGACGCTTGGGACGATGGAAAGCTGTACGCTTCGCGATATCGAAGGCTTTTTGGACAATATAGCAGAGATTGTGCCGGAGGGGTACTTGCTTGACACAGGGCGGCTTTCGTCTTTTATTGTCATAAATGTGCTTCAAAACAACGGAAAGACGATAGAATACGATACATATTATGCGGATGCGGGAATTTTTAAGAAAATGCCCGTCCGTCTCATAAACGAAGAAAAGGGAACATATCATTTGACTGATGATGCGTTTGATTTTTTGTATCGTTCAAAGGAAATAGAATCGGAACTTGATTATTCCGTAACGCGTTTTAAGATGCAGGAATATATGAAGCGCAAAAATTATTCGGAGGCCTTGTCGCAAAGCCGCGAGCTTGTGGCAAGACTCAGAAACATGAGTCACGGAATGGATGACTTTATTTTGCGATGCCGTGAAAATATTGCAAAGATAAGTGTGGACGAATACGAAAGGATCGTCGGACAATACAGAAATTTGCTTATCGACGAGCAAAAGGAGCTGGAAGAAATTCAAAAAACGGCTGCGGCATCGGCAGAAATAATAAGAAACGCGCTGGACGCGGGTGCGGATACAACAGAGGCACGCAAGAATCTTGTCGATCTTTCGGAAATCAACAAAAATCTCGATATGACAATTTATGAACAGCGTGCTCTTATAAATGCGCGTAATCTTGTTTCGGAATCATATAGGGAGATGCTCAAAGACAGCTTCATCATAAAAAATTATGAACGCATGAATTTTGAAAAGGATATTATGAGAAAGCTGCAAAAATCGGGTGACGCACTCGGAGACGCCGTGCTGAAGCTGTTTTTGCCTTTGCTTACGCCAAGCTTTAAAAATATGTTCAATATCGAAAATTTTTATGCGGAGTCGGGACCGATTACGGATGAGGCAGAAGAATCAGGCGTCGAAATCGGAGATACGGACGAATCGGAAGATGAATTCATAAAGGAAAGAAACAAAATATATACGGAAATATGTGCAGCTTTTTTTGAATTTATGTGTCATGAAAAGGATTTTTATGTAAAGGACTTTGTAAAATCGCTTTCTGTGGATAATTTGATGTGCTGGAATAAAGACAATATTCTTTCAAACACGCTGCTTACAATTTTTCAGGCGAAGGAAATAGATGTCGAAAGCATAAAAGAGGACAAAGACTTAATTTTGACGGAGCCTCTCGGAGAGTTTGATCTTCTTTGGATAATGAAAAATATGCGGGAAGATTGTCTTGCTATGAAAAAAATCGAATTTGAAACGTCGGATGAAACATTTAAATTCAGCATAAGCGACGGCGAAAATATTGCAACGACGGAAATGACAAATTTTTTGGTTAAGGTGGAACGATGAATACCAATACGGTAAAGCTTTTTCATGAGCTTATGAAAAAAGGAAGAATAGACAGAAACGACAATGCCGCACTATGGATTGCGGCAGAAGACGAAGAGGTGCGTGACGAACTTGATTTTATGGGTTCGGAGCTCGGCTTTGAAATTGTAAACGCGCCGAACCGCATTTATCTTGTTCCGACGGAAAATAACGACCTATTTTTAAAGAACAACATAGATTACCGTGCGGATATAAAGGCGGGGAATGATGCAAGGGTGAGAGATTTGTATCTTTTAAATTATCTCGCCGTATTTGTTCTTTTTATATTTTTTAAGGGTGAAGGAAACGATATCAGGGTGAGAGACTTTATCACGAAAGAGGATTTGATAAAGGAATTTACGGAACATACTGAGAATGTCGCAAAAAAAGGCATTGACGGCGAAGAAAAAAAGGACGATTATTCGGAAAATTTTGTGACACTTGCAAACGACTGGCTTTCGAAAAAGGAAGGAACTGTACTTAGCCGCAAAACCGATGAGCGTTACGGAGTCATAAACAAATTATTGTTAAAATTCAGGGCGGATGATTTGTTTACGGAAGAATCGGGAATAATAAAGCCTACAAAGAAAACCTGCGATTTGATGCCTTATGTTCTCAGAAAGGACAGAGTGCAGACAATAAACGATTGGATTGGAGAAACATGCGATGCCGCAGATAAGTAAGATTAGGATAGTGAATTTTTATTACAATAACGGCAAGAGATTTATTGCGGATGAGCTTTATGATCTCGAAAACGAAAAAGGAGAGGCGTTAAATACTCTTTTTAATCTTAACAACGGCGGCGGAAAGACTGTCCTTGTGCAGCTTATGATGCAGCCCGTAAATCCGAGGGCAATGGCGGGCGGAAGAAGAATAGAGGATTATTTTGAGAGATCCGCTGATCATTCGTTTGTGCTGATTGAGTGGATTATGGATGAAAGCCGCGAGAGGCTTATGACCGGAATTGCGATTGCGGCAAGCAGTGTAAATTCGTCTGATGACAATGAACGGGGAAACAGAATAAGATATTACACCTTTAAGTCGGTTTATGAGGATTATTCTCCCTATTCGATTGCAAATTTGGAGCTTTCAAAAAACGAGAACGGACGATTTGTTCCCGCGGGCTTTGAATTTGTAAAGGATAAGGGAAAACAGAGTAAAGGAGCGCTTTTATGTTATTCCTCGGATGATGCGAGGCTGTGGGAAAAGGAGCTTTCGGATTATGGAATTTTGCGCTCTGAATGGGAAAACGTGATAGAAACGTTAAACAAGGACGAAGGCGGTTTAAATGAGTATTTTGGGGATGCAAAGACGTCGGATAAGCTGATTTCAAAGTTTTTTATTCCGGCAATCGAAAAAAAGATAAAAAGTGTGGGAAATAATACATCGGATGGGTCGCTTGGCACCATGCTTATTTCGTATGCAAAAAAGATTACCGAAAAAGAAAGTGTTATGCGGGAGCGTGACATAAACCGCGAGCTGCTTACGGAGCTTAGGGGGACTTTAGATGAGAGCAGGGCGCTTTTTGCGGCAGCGGACGCATTTGCTGTAAATACCGGAAAAGTGCGCTCCTTTAAGGCTGCGATAAGTAAGAGAACAGCTGAAATTGAGTCAGAAAAAGCAAAATTCGAAGCAAAAATCAATTCTTTAAACGAAAGGATTCATCATATTGCGCATGAAGAAAAATCAAAGGATTTTTATATTGCGTCAGATAATCTTGAAATTGCGTCAGAGGCATATAAAGCGTCAAAAGAAAAATATGACGATTGTGATGAGTTATTAAAAAATCTCCGCAAGTCTGAGGATATTTTAAATGCCGCAAAGATTTGTGGAGAAATTCGTGAAAAGGAAGCGGAAATCAAGGAACTAAAAAAACTGATCGAAGAAAAGGAAAATAATTCGGAAGATGCGGAACGTATTGCCGCACTTAAATTTTCCGTGCTTTTGAAGGCAAAAGAAAAAGAGGAAAAGGAAAGTGCCGCACTTAATTATAAAAAGAATGAGCTTGATACCGTAAATGCGGAATATGAGAAGAACAGGCACAAAGAGCATGACGTAAAAGAAATTTTGGAAAAAGCAAAAGAAGAAAGTCTAAAAGCGGAAATTTCTTTAAAAGAAACAAAGAAAACAACGGACAATTTGGTTCAAAAGTTTTCCTTAAACGTTAACAGGCGTCTTGACGGTTTTTATGAGATAGACGAAATCGAAGAGGAAAGGGCAAATGCCGCACTTGAAAAAGAGACACTTGAAAAAGAAAAGAGGCATTTGAGCAATGAGCTTGAGAGGATAGAACGCCTAAAAGAGGAATTGCCCGCAAGAATATCTGATAATATGCTTGAAAGCCAAAGAAAGGACGATGAAAAAAGGAATATCGAACAGGAAATCAAGCATTTTGACGTGGCATATGAGAAAATAATCGGAATTTGCAATAAATATAATTTTGAGCCGGAAGCCGTATGGAACGGAAATTTATGTCTTGCAGCGGAAACGGAACTCAAAAATTCCCGCGCAAAATACAATAAGGCGGAAAAAGACAAGGCAGCTTTAAATGATATGCTTACGGCGGCAAAGAACGGATGCCTTCATATTCTTCCCGAAATTATGGAATATATAAGGTCGACGGGAATTTATTGCATTACGGGTGAAGATTATTTATGCAGGCAAAGCGCCGCACAAAACATAACAAAAGAAAGACTTGATAAAATACTTGACGAATATCCTGAAATCGCATATTCGGTACTTTTTGATACGGAAAAGGATTTGAAACGCTTTTTGGAGGCGGGGAACAGTGATTGGACCCAAAGCTGTATTCCGCTTTTTACCATGGAGCGGGTGAATTTGATTTTAAAAGGAGAATTCGATCGCGCAGAATTTTTTGCATGCTGCGACAGGGAATATTTTGCTGCCCCTGAACGCTTTTCGGAAAAAAAGGAAGAAGAAATAAGTGAGCTTGAAGGTAAAATAAAAAGATATGCCGGGCATATAAGTGAATGTGAAAAGGATATAAAAGAGATTCAGGGCTTTTGTTATGACAAAAATTGGAAGAAAACACGAGGAACTGAGCTCTTATCTTTGGAAGCAAGCATAGAGTGGTTTGCGGACGAAATAAAAAGACTTGAAGCGGAGCTTGACGGCGCAAAAAAACAATACAAAGTGACCAAAAGATTATATGAAGAAGCAGGCGAAAAAATTGCAAATTCGGAAAAACGTCTTGAAGGCATAGCAGATGTTATTTTGAATATCGATTGTGAAAATAATCTGTTTGACACTTGGCAAAAGTGTTCAGGAAATGTAAAAAATGCCGAAAACGCATTTGAAATGGCTTCTGATGCCGTAAAGAAATCGGAAAAGCAGCTTGACGATTTAAATATTGAGATATCGGAAATAAACCGGATTTTATTGGGCGTAAAGGAAATTCTCAAAAAAGTATCGGGGGCAAAGCCTGTCAAAAACGAAAAAATTACAGACGGCGAAACAAATGAACTGTATTCACGTTATCTTACTTTATGCGAAAATCTGTCAAAGGATCTTGAGGCGCTTAACGAAAAATTAAATATCGTAAACAAAAGAAAATCGGATGCGGAGCGAGAGCTTAAAAATTATAAGAACTGCCAAAGGGAAGAATATGAAAATATACAGTTTTCTGCGGAACGGATGGAAAAGATAAAAGATGATATCATACGCGCGGAAGGGAATTTGAGAGGCTTGCGTGAAGAATTTGATAAATGTAAAAGTGAATTTATCACGTGCACCGAAAAGAAAAAGGGAATTTTGGAAAATCTTCCGGAATTCGGCGGAGAGCCTCTTACCAAAAATGAGATAGGGGATAATTTTAAAGGAAGAATTTTGGAAGCGAAGAACGAAATAAATAATGTTGCGAATAAGGAAAAACGCCTTGATTCAGAAAATACTCAGCTTTCAAAGGTTGAGATGGGAGTGAATTTTTCACTTGAAACGGAAGTGCCTGAAAATGAAGGTGAACTGCCGGTGACTGTGCTTTCACGGGACGTGGTCGCAGAATGGAATGATTTGAAGCGTGATTTTGACAATTCAAAGGATAATTATTTTTCGGCAAAAGACAAATTAATGATGATGCTTCGTGATACAAAAGCAAAGTTTGACGGACGTGTGCTTATTGAAATTACGACAAAGCTTTCGGATATTTTGAAGCTGTTTGATTGTTCGGGTGTAAAAAAAGACCGCTTAAAGAGCGCTTCGGAAGGTATCCTTGCGATGACGGATTCCGTCAGCAAAATAAACAGCCGGATAGAGACGGATTTAAAGGAAATCGAAAATGATTTTAATGATATCATAAATCAATGCATGAACCAGGGACGAAGAATGTATCACGATCTGCGTGCGATTGCGATGAGCTCCAAAGCGCAGGTGTTTGCAAACAAGCCGCAGGTTCAGATGTTAAAGCTTGATTTGCCCGAAGAAAACGCTCTTTCCGAAGAAGCGGGGAGAACGGCAATAGAGGAGGAGCTTACAAGCGGTGCAAACGAAATAAGAGACATGCTTATAAAAGGCGCAGAGGAATGTGAAATTTTGAAACGCGCAAATAAAATTGTGTCAAGTGAACGGCTTTTGCACAAATATATAAAGAAGGACTCGATTGCGGTTAAAGTTTATAAAATCGACATGACATCGGAAAACTCAGGCTACAAGCGTTGGGAGGAGGCTCTCACGGAAAACTCGGGCGCAGAAAAGTTTGTAGTGTTTTTTGCGGTTGTGCTTACTCTTATGAATTATACAAGAGCCGAAGCGGGAGTTGTAAATAAAAGAGCAAAGAGTGTGCTTGTCCTGGACAATCCGTTCGGAAAAATCACGTCGGCGCACCTCTTAAAGCCTATGTTTGATATAGCGCGTCACTTTAACGTGCAACTTATCTGCCTTTCCGATATCAACAAGAGTGACGTCACAAATTGCTTTGAATGTGTGATAAAGCTTGTGATCAAATCGCAAAGTCTTTCGAATTTTGAAATAATGACACATGCGGGAAACGAAATGATAGAACACGGATTTTATAAGGTTATGAACGGGCAGATGAGTTTGTTTTGAGCGGAAGAAAAACGTGTCAGTAGTTTGAACATAAAAATTACAAGGAAGGAGAATAATATGATATCGATAAAAAAATGTTGGTAGGAATAGCCATTACTATATTTGGGTGTGCAGTTTCGGCGTGTGATGCATTGGTTACGTATTCTATGGTAGGATTGCTGATTTCGTTGTATGGTCTTATTATTACCTGCCGCGGATATTGGTTTAAGGAAGACAAATGAATTGCGATAAAAAAGAGATGTGAAGCATCAGCCGCACATCTCTTTTTTTCTGAAATTAATTATTTTTTGATTTTTCTTTGAACAAATTTTACGATCTCCACAATCGGGATTACAATAATCGCAAGCGCAAGTGCCGTGATATATTCCTTAAATCCGATTGATGTAAATCCAAAAGCTTTTGCAAGGAAAGGAATTTCAAGTACGCATGTGGTAAGAACAAGCGATCCTATCATTGCGAGCCACAAAACCTTGTTTTGCTTCTTTAAGGTAAATACGGACTTTCTTTGCGAACGAAGGTTAAACGAGTGGAAAATTTCGCACATGGACATTGTGAGGAATGCCATTGTCATTCCGTGATTCGATATGCCGTCCGGCATGCTGAAGTGACCGACCTCAAACGAATTTCCGATTATATAGGAAATAAGTGTGAGCGCTGTTACAAGTACGCCCTGGTAAATAATGTCTCCGAGCATTCCACCCGCAAAGATGCCTTCCTTTGAATCACGGGGCGGCCGGCTCATGGTGTCGGGTTCTGCGTCTTCAAGTCCGAGCGCGAGAGCGGGGAAGCAGTCCGTTACAAGGTTAATGAAAAGCAGGTGTACGGGATTAAGGAGCGTAAAGCCCATAAGCGTTGCGCTGAATACGCCCAGCACCTCACTCATGTTTGAAGCAAGGAGGAACTGGATTGCTTTTCTTATATTGTCATAAATTCTGCGTCCTTCATGAACTGCGGAAACGATTGTCGCAAAGTTGTCGTCGGCAAGTACCATGTCGGCGACGTTTTTGGTGACGTCGGTTCCGGTAATTCCCATTCCGACACCGATGTCGGCGGATTTTATCGAAGGAGCGTCGTTTACGCCGTCGCCCGTCATTGCGGTGATTTTTCCGAGTGATTTCCAGGCGGTTACGATACGTGTCTTGTGCTCGGGCTGAACTCTCGCATAAACAGAATATTTCTGAACGGCTTCCTGTATTTTGTCATCCGGAATTTCATTTAATTCCGCACCTGTGATTGCCTCTGATGCGTCTTTTATGATTCCGAGCTCTTTTGCGATTGCGACAGCCGTATCCTTGTGGTCACCCGTAATCATTATCGGACGGATTCCCGCGCTGCGGCATTCGTTGATTGCTGCCTTTACTTCGGGACGAACGGGATCGATCATGCCTGTAAGTCCGATAAATGTTAAATCTTTTTCAAGATATTCTGATGAGTTGTCTGTGGGCTTATTGTCCCAGTCACGCTTTGATGCGGCAAGGACTCTGAGCGCACGGTCCGCCATCGATTTGTTTGCTTCTTCGATTTCTGCGCGTTTTTCGGGAGTCATCGGGAATTCTTTTCCGTTTTCGATGTATTTTGTACATCTTGAAAGTATTACGTCGGGACCGCCCTTTGTATATTGTATAAACGAATTGCTGCTTTTGTGGATTGTTGACATCATCTTACGGCCCGAGTCAAAAGGAGCTTCGTCAACTCTCGGTGTTATGCCTTCGAGCTCCTGTTTCTTGAGCCCCACGGAATAGGCATAATTTACAAGTGCACATTCGGTAGGCTCGCCTTCCGCAATGTTTTCGGCATTTAAATTTGCGTCCGAGCACAGTGCCATGGCAGCTGCAAGGAGCTTTTCGTCACCTATGTGATCCACAACGGTCATCTTGTTCTGGGTGAGCGTGCCTGTTTTATCGGAACATATTATCTGTGTGCATCCGAGTGTTTCAACAGCGGTAAGCCTGCGGATAACGGCATTTTGTTCGGACATCTTTGTAACACCGATAGAAAGCACAACGGTTACAACAGTCGCAAGACCTTCGGGAATTGCGGCAACGGCAAGAGAAACGGCTACCATGAAGGTTTTTAGGATAACGGCGAGCTCAAAGTTGCGCTCCATCAAAAGGTTGAACACAAAGATGAATACGCATATAAAAAGTACCATTTTACTCAGCATCCGTCCGAGCTCATCAAGCTTCTTTTGGAGAGGAGTCTGCTCTTCTGCGGTGTCAGCAAGGGCGCCTGCGATTTTTCCCATTTCGGTATTCATTCCCGTGCCCGTGATAACAGCTCTTCCGCGTCCGAAAACAACGGTTGATCCCATGTAGCACATGTTTTTTCTGTCACCGAGAGGAATGTCTTTTTGTGCGCCGTCAAGACCGAGTGCCTCGATAACCTTGTTTACCGGAACGGATTCGCCGGTAAGGGCGGCTTCTTCTATCTTTAACGAGGCGTTTTCGATTATTCTTCCGTCTGCCGGAATTGCGTCGCCGGCTTCAAGGATTACGACGTCGCCCGGGACAAGTGCGTCCGCATGTATAACGGACATTTTGTTGTCACGCATAACCTTGCAGGTGGCGGCGGTCATTGTCTGCAATGCCGCTATTGCTTCTTCTGCCTTGCTTTCCTGTATAACGCCCAGAACGGCATTAAGGATAACAACCATAAGTATGATTATTACGTCGGCCCATTCGTTTTCGCCCGAAAGCATTCCGGTAAGTGCGCTGACACCGGCCGCAATGATCAGGATGATAAGCATCGGGTCTTTGAGCTGTGTGAGAAAACGCTCGAGAAGCGTAGGCTTTTTGGCTTCGGCAAGCTTGTTTGGTCCGTATTTGGTGAGTCGTTCTGCGGCTTCGGCTTCCGTAAGCCCGTTTTCGGCGGATCCGAGGCTTTTTAAAACTTCGGAAACCGATTCCCGGTATTCTTTGTTCATTTGATACCCCCTGTTGGATGTGAAAAGTTGATTGGTTAAATTTTGCAATGTCTAACCATTATATACCTAATTAGATTAAAATCCATAAATTTTTGAATAAATGGTATATTTTTTTGATACATAAATCGCTTTAAGCACCGGGCACGGGGGAAAAACAAAAAATGAAAGCGACCGGGGAATAATCGGAAATGACATGAAAGTAATTTGGAAGCAAGTTGGAAGTGAATTGGGAATGATCCGGAAGAAAGTTGGAAATAACTTGGAAATTTTTTGGAAATAATTTGGAAATGACTTGGAAATTCGTATATGTTTATGATACAATAATGCCGGTAATCGGTTTGCTAAGTTAAACGAGGAGAAAACAGTATGACGGAAGAAATGCTCGGAATAAAAAAAACAGCGGAAAATTTGGGGATGTCCGTAAGACGTGTCAATCAATTATGTAATGAGGGCAAAATAAAAGGTGCCAGAAAAATCGGTGGTGTCTGGAAGATTCCCGAAGATTCGGAGGATTTAAAAAAAATTGCCGAAAAAAGAAAAATAAAACATAATCAATTAATGCCTCTTCTTCCGTGTCCTGTCGGAATTACCTCTTACAGGGAAGTTTCCGCAGAGTGCTATTATGTTGATAAAACGCTTATGATAAAGGAACTTATAGATTCTCACAATAAAGTGACTTTGTTTACGCGTCCGCGCAGATTCGGCAAAACCCTCACCATGGATATGATTAAAACTTATTTTGAGAAGACGGATGAAGATGTGTCCGGTTATTTTTCAAATCGTGCAATTTGGTCGTGCAGTGACTCCTATAAGACATATATGGGCGCGTATCCGGTGATTTTTATTTCATTTAAAGATGCACATCAGAATACCTGGCGCGATATGTACGAAAGCCTTTTGATGTCAATCCGCGGCGAATACAAAAGGCATATGAATGTTCTTGAAAGTAAGCTTGTTTCGGAAATAGACAAGGCTTTTTTTAAAAGAATGCTGAGCGGAAAGGTGTCGGAAGTGGAAGCACAGGCGTCTCTCGGACAATTGTCGCATATTTTGTCGGATTCCTATGATTCAAGGGTGATTGTGATTATTGACGAATATGATACGCCTATTCAGCAGGGATACGACAACGGTTATTATAACGAAGTCATTTCTTTTATGAGAAATCTGTTTTCTGCGGTGCTGAAGGATAACGCAGCCCTTGAATTCGGAATATTGACGGGAATTCTTCGTGTTGCAAAGGAAAGCTTATTCAGCGGGTTGAATAATTTGGTCGTCAATACGATTTTGGATGAAAGGTATTCGGAGTATTTTGGTTTCACATTGGCGGAAGTTAGGGAAATGGCCGCATATTACGGAAAACCCGAAAAAATAGAGGAAATATCCGATTGGTATGACGGATACAGGTTCGGTAAATCGGAAATATTTAATCCCTGGTCGGTTATAGGAGCGGCAATGACATGATTTTGGATGTGATAAAAGACGGAAAGCCCGAAATACAGGATTCACTTACCCGTCTTTTGCAAGGCTCGCATGTTAAGGCTTTTATTGATACCGACATCATATATCCGGAAATTAAGTCATCCGAAGATGCGATTTACAGTTTTTTGATGATGACGGGATATCTTAAAATATCCGAAATTGTGACAGATTTTGATGATAATCCGGTATGCAATCTTTTGATTCCGAACAAAGAAATAAAAATGATTTTCAAAAAAGAAATTCTTGATAATTTGTCTCAAACGATGAATCAATCGGTTATCAGGAACTTTCAGTTAGCTCTTAAAACAAACAACAAAGAAGAACTTCAAAAAACGATACGCGAATATTTGATTATGACGACAAGCTATTTTGACACGGCAAAGGAAAGCTTTTATCACGGAATTATGCTTGGTCTTTTGGCAATTATGTCGGATGACTATCGGATTATGTCAAACAGAGAAGCAGGAGAAGGACGATTTGACATTTTGATGACTCCCGTTTCAAAAACAAACCCCGGAATTGTTATGGAATTTAAGGTGGGCGGCAATGCCGACGAAAAAGAATTGGAAAAACTGGCGGAGATTGCGATAAAGCAGATCCGGGATAAGAAATACGCTACCGTATTTAAGACGGACGAAATAGCGGATGTCCGCGCATACGGAATTGCTTTTTGCAAAAAAAAGGCGGTTGTTAAAACGATACGATTGTGGTAATGAATTATAATGTATTCTATATGAATAAAAACTAAAAAAACCTCTTGCATTTATTTTTGTATTGTTGTATACTTGCCGACAGGACAAAGGCGTCTTAAATCCGGCATATTTATGCCTGTTTTTAGGAGCCTTAATTTTTTTTAGGAGGAATTTATTATGTCATACGTAGACGAGGTATACGACAGAGTCGTAAAACAGAATCCCGCTCAGCCGGAATTTCACCAGGCAGTTAAGGAAGTGCTCGAATCACTTCGTGTTGTGATTGAGGCAAATGAGGAGGAGTATAAGCGTGATGCCCTTCTTGAGAGACTTACAACACCCGAAAGACAGATTTTGTTCAGAGTTCCCTGGGTTGACGACAAGGGACAGGTTCAGGTAAACAATGCATACAGAGTACAGTTCAACTCCGCAATCGGACCGTACAAGGGAGGACTTCGTCTTCACCCGTCGGTTAATCTCGGTATAATTAAGTTCCTCGGATTTGAGCAGATTTTTAAAAATTCTCTTACAGGTCTTCCGATCGGCGGCGGCAAGGGCGGTTCGGATTTTGATCCTAAGGGCAAGTCCGACCGTGAGGTTATGGCATTCTGCCAGAGCTTTATGACCGAGCTTCACAAATATATCGGTGCGGACACAGACGTTCCTGCGGGCGATATCGGTACGGGTGCAAGAGAAATCGGCTATATGTACGGACAGTACAAGCGTCTTACGGGACTTTATGAAGGCGTTCTTACGGGAAAAGGCTTAAGCTACGGCGGATCGCTTGCAAGAACGGAAGCAACGGGCTACGGACTTCTTTATATGACCGAGGAAATGCTTAAGTGCAACGGCATTTCTCTTAAAGGAAAGACAGTTGCGGTATCGGGTTCGGGCAACGTTGCAATCTATGCAATCGAAAAGGCAATCGCACTTGGTGCAAAGCCTGTTACATGCTCTGATTCGACCGGCTGGATTTATGATCCCGAAGGAATTGATGTCGCTCTTCTTAAGCAGGTAAAGGAAGTAAAGAGAGCACGCCTTACGGAGTATGCCGCAGCACGCAAGAGCGCAGAGTATCATGATAAGGCAACAGAAAAGAACAACCAGTGGATTATCAAGGTCGATATTGCTCTTCCCTGTGCAACACAGAACGAGCTTAATATTGATGACGCAAAGACACTTGTCGCAAACGGATGCATTGCCGTATGTGAAGGCGCAAACATGCCCACAACTCTTGAAGCAACGGAATATTTCCGGCAGAATAAGGTATATTTTGTACCCGGCAAGGCTGCAAACGCAGGCGGTGTTGCAACATCCGCACTCGAAATGAGCCAGAACTCCGAGAGGCTTTCTTGGACATTTGAAGAGGTTGATCATAAGCTTCATGACATCATGGTTAATATTTTCCATAACCTTGACAATGCCGGAAAGAAGTACGGCATGGAGGGAAATTACGTTGCGGGCGCAAATATTGCGGGCTTCTTAAAGGTTGCCGACGCTATGCATGCTCAGGGAATTTGCTAAAAAAAGTAAGATCGCGGAGCAGTAAACGCATTATTGAGCACAAAAATTCGTTTTGATCGCAATATAATACAAGGAGAACGGCACAACATGCAAAACATTTTGATGGTTATCGATATGCAGAATGATTTTATCGACGGAGCGCTCGGTACTCCGGAAGCGGTAAAAATTGTTCCTTATGTTATCGAAAAGATTAAAAATTTTGACGGTAAAGTCTTTTTTACGCGGGATACGCATTTTGAAAATTATTTACAAACGCAGGAAGGAAAAAATCTCCCCGTCCCCCATTGCATAAAGGGGACCGACGGCCGGCAAATAAGAAAAGAGATTGATTTTTTGAGAAAAACAGAGCCGATCGACAAGGTTACATTCGGATCGAGTGATTTGCCCAAACTCCTTTTAAAGGAAAATACCTTGGATCCGATATCTTCAATTACCTTTGTGGGACTTTGCACCGACATATGCGTTATTTCAAATGCGCTTATCACAAAAGCGTTTTTACCGGAAACAGAGATTATTGTTGACGCAAAAGGTACCGCGGGTGTTACACCCAAATCTCACCAAAATGCCTTAAATGCGATGAAAATGTGCCAGATAAAGATAGTAAACGAATAATTGGGACGTTAAGTACAAAAAACGTTAAATAAAAGACATTAAATAAAAAGTATTGAATAAAAAGTATTAAACAAAAAAACGTTGAATGAAAAAAACGTCGAATAAAAAAAAGAACGTAGCGGACAGGCGCTATGTTCTTTTTTTGTTTACATTTTACAATTATAAAAATTTGTCAAGCTCTGCTTTTACACGTTTGTTTACCTTAAATCGGGGATGCTCATAAAGTCTTCCCATACACATAACCGTATCGACTTCGGAAAGCGCCTTGAGGTCGGAAAGAGGATTTTTTTGTGTTACGATCATGTCTGCGGCTTTTCCGATTTCAAGCGTTCCGGTTATGTCACCGATTCCTGCGGTTACTGCTGCCTGCCCCGTTGCCGCATATATTGCGTCTGCGGTGCTTACACCGACAAATTTGCGGAAATAATAAAGCTCACGCCAAAAATCGTATTGGGTGATCCAGGGGCATCCGACATCGTTTCCGAGCACAATCGGAATGCCGTTTTTGACGGCGGCTTTTGCACAATTTATAATGCCCTCAAATACAACATTCCCGTTATATTGCTCCACTTCGCTCGCATTTGAAACCGAACGGTCAAAAAGAGCATAGGGAAGAGCGGGAGAAATTGTTGTGCAAAGGGCGGCATTATTTTTTTTGAATAACGAAATTATCTCATCGTCGGGAGCGGCACCGTGCTCAATCGAATCCACTCCGTTTAAAAGCGCAAGCCGTACGCCTTCGGGTGATTCGACGTGAGCCGCAACCTTGTAACCGAGAGCATGTGCTTTTTCTGTAACGGCCTTTATCATTTCGGGCGGCATTTTGAGCTCGCCCGGAACTCCCTTTTCTTTTGCGTCAAGGACACCGCCGGTAATCATGAGCTTTATTAAGTCAACTTTTTCTTTGGCGGATTTTTCGACTTGCGACAGGGCCATATCAACATTTTCACAGGCTACGGCAACTGAGCCCGCCATATGACCGTGTGGAACCGAAATTCCCATATTGCTTGCAAGAATTCTGGGACCTTGTTTTTTGCCTTCTTTTATTTCGTCTCGAAGGCGCGTGTCAAAATCGCCGAGACCTCCCACGGTTCTTATTGTCGTAACGCCGCTCATAAGCTCGGTTTTTGCAAAAGATGCGACAACATTGTAAGCTATCGCGCGTGAAAGAGCGGTGCCCATAAGCACTTTTACAAGCTTTTCGTTGTCACGCTGCTTTTTTTGCGGCTTTCCGTTTCCTGCAAGATGAACGTGCATATTTATGAGCCCGGGAAGCAGATATTTTCCGTTTAAATTTATTGTGACGGCATCCTTTGGTATATGTCCGCCCGGGAAAATGTCTTCGATTTTGTCATTGTTTGTAACAAGTGTATAATTTTCTTTGACGGTCATGTTTTTTGTGCCGTCGATGATATTTGCACCGGTAAAAGCGTATTTCATGGTATACTCCTTTCGCAGAGCGGATTTTGTTATAACAGCGTATGCTTGAATCGGCATATTGCTTATTAGGTCATTTTTAAACCCAAATAAGAAAAAAGTCAATAATTGCTTGAGTGTTTTTGTATGAGTGGTATAATCGAAAAAAAACAGGAGGCATATTAATGTATAAAAATATCGAAAAGCACCAAAAAATTTTATTGAAAAATCAGGTTGATTATGCCGAGGGACAGGTAATCAGCAAAACGCTTGTTCAGAACGATGCGGTCAGCATGACGATCTTTTCGTTTGACAAGGGAGAGGAAATTTCAACGCATGCGGCAGCGGGTGACGCAATGGTCACCGTGCTTGAAGGAAAAGGCCGCTTTACCGTAGGCGGTGAGGTGTTTTATCTTGAGGCTGGTGAAACTCTCATTATGCCCAAGGACATCCCTCATGCTGTATACGGAGAAGAAAGATTTAAGATGCAGCTTATCGTGTCATATTGATAAAATTTTGACCTTGGCAGGAAAATTTTTACAGGAGCCGGCGATGGTCGGCTCCTTATTTTTCTGTTTGTGAGATTTTTAAATATAGACATGTTGGTTTAAATAATGGGGAGATTTTTGTTATGCGTAAATTTTTGCTTGTTTTTTTGTGGCTTGGATTTTTTTGCTGTATGGTTACGGGATGCGGTAAAACGAAAAAAACGGATTGCAAAGCGGAAAATATGATTTCGTTGACGCAGGTGCCTGTGCGGGACATTACGCCCGCTCCGACATTTACATGTGCTCCCACACCCACACCCGTTCTTACGGATTATCTGTTTGTTTATTTTACGGGAAACGGAAAGGGGCAGGAAGCGATTACGATGGCGGTAAGTCATGATGCGCTTTCATGGAAAACGTTAAACAACAAAAAGCCGGTTATTACGTCAGCGCTTGGGACGGGCGGATTGCGTGACCCTTTTATAATAAGGGCACACGACGGAAAAAAGTTTTATTTGCTTGCGACGGATTTATGTATTGCCGAAAGCGAAGACTGGTGGAAAGCTCAATATGCCGGCAGCAAAAGCATTATGATTTGGGAGTCGGAGGATTTGGTCAACTGGTCCGACGAACGTGAAGTAAAGATAAATTCCGACAATGCCGGATGCACATGGGCACCGGAAGCTTTTTATGATGCAGAAAACGAAAATTATATCGTATTTTTTTCGTCAAGAGTATCGGATGACAATTACGCAAGGCAAAGAGTTTATTATTGTACGACGACGGATTTTAAAGAATTTGGTGCTCCCGTGCTTTGGATTGATTATGGTTACGACACGATTGACACAACCGTAATCCGGGACGGGGATATGTATTACCGTTTTACAAAGCTTGAAAAGGATTCGAAAATTATTTTGGAAAAATGCGATACGCTTCTCGGAACCTGGGAAAGAGTGGAATCGGAAAGCCTGTATGCACAAACGGGCGTTGAGGGTCCGTGCTGCTTTAAGTTTAACGATGATGATGTCACGGATAACCAAAAGTTTGGTTTGCTCCTTGATAACTACGGCGGAAACGGATATTATATGCTGACGTGTGAGGATCTTCTTACGGGAATATTCAATAAAAAAATGGGATATTCGTTGCCGAAACCAGCACCGCGTCACGGAACCGTAATCGGCATTACGGCGGAAGAATACGAAGCACTTCTCGGAAATTGAATACGGGGATGTGAAAAATACACGGATATTGGTTGAAATTTACGTGAGCCTGCTCTATAATGCGGTTAAATTTGGTGGGATGTTGGGGGCGATATTCAAAAAAGGAGCTTTATATGTGGGAAGCCATGATTTTTGACCTTGACGGCACTCTCCTTAATACTCTTTCGGATCTTACTGACGCGATAAATCATACGCTTAAAAATTATGGTTATCCCGGGCATACGACTGCGAAAGTAAGGGGATTTGTCGGAAACGGACTTAGGATGCTTGCAAGAAGAGCATTGCCGGTTACTCTTTCGGATTCTGATGAGAATGAATTTTACCGCGATTTTGTGGATTTTTATCATAATCATGCGTGTGAAAAAACCTTGCCGTATGAAGGCGCCTGTGATACAATAAAGCTTTTGTCGGAAAACGGCATAAAAATCGCGGTTGTCACAAATAAAGCGGAAGACGTGAGCAAAAACCTCATAAAGACGTTTTTTGGAGATTATATTCATGTTGTTGTGGGAGCAAAAGGTTCTCGCCCCAAGAAACCGGATCCCGCAGGCATAAACGAAGCACTCGGATTACTTAAGGTAACCGACAAATCAAAGGTTCTTTATGTCGGCGATTCGGACGTTGACGCTTATACTGCCGAAAATGCGGGATTAAAATACGCACTTTGTCTGTGGGGCTTTAGGACAAGGGAACAGCTTCAAAATTTTTCGCCGGTTAAATTTTTGGATAAATTTGACGAATTGTTAAATATATGACATTGCGGATGAATTATTAAAAAAGCAACATGAATTAAAAATGTGACATGAGACAGACTCATGTTGCACCGGATAAGTCAAAAACTTTTATGGCATATTTTTGTTTTTTTTCATAAAAGTTTTGATATATATTTTTTTAAAGGAGAAATGAAGGAAATGAAGAAATTTAAAAAGTCGCTTGCGGCATTACTTATCGCTGTAACGGTTGTTATGTGCGCGGCATGCGGATCCGCAAATACGGTTTCACAGGAAGGACTTTGGGAGACGGCAACGTACCTTAAGGATACCGAAATCGGTAAAGGCGCTATAACGCTCACCGCAAAGGTTGTTGCGGGAGAGGAAGAGATTACGTTTACCGTTCACACGGACAAAAAGACCGTTGGTGAGGCACTTCTTGAAGCAGGTCTTGTTTCGGGCGATGAAACGGCATACGGACTTTATGTTAAGGTTGTAAACGGAATCACGGCCGATTATGATGTTGACCAAAGCTATTGGGCATTTTATATTGACGGCGAATATGCCATGACAGGCGTGGATTCAACGGATATTGTCGAAGGAACAGTATACAGTCTTGAGTACACAAAATAAAAGGAAAATAACTGCCTTCGAAATCGCCGTATATCCGATGCTTGGCGCACTTATGTTTTGCTCCAAAATTATGCTTGAATTTTTGCCGAACATTCATTTGCTCGGCATGTTTACGATGGCATATACGCTTGCATTTGGAATAAGGGCGCTTATTCCCATATATATTTATATATTCATAAACGGAATTTATGCGGGATTTAATATGTGGTGGTATCCTTACCTTTATTTATGGACGATTTTGTGGGGAGTGACAATGCTTCTTCCAAAAAACATGCCGGATAAAAAGGCAAGGATCCTTTACCCGATTGTGTGTAGCTTACACGGACTTTTGTTTGGGACGCTTTATGCGCCCGCACAGGCTGTTATGTTTCATTTGGGCTTTAAAGGAATGATAGCGTGGATTATTGCGGGGCTTCCGTGGGATGCGGTTCATGCTGTGGGAAATCTGGCGGCGGGATGTTTGGTTCTTCCTGTTTCGAAGCTCCTAAAAAAGCTTATGCGCGAAAGAGGAATTCCGGACAGACAGTAAAAACCTTTTGTAATTGGTATGCAATATGACGTATGCAATATAACATATGCAATATAAAAAAGGCTGTGAGAAGTCACAGCCTTTTTTGTTGTTTTGTGGGTCAATTCTTCGAATCCTTATTTTTTAAAAAGGGAAGAAGTGCCGGTGCCTTTATGATGAGCGAAGCGCCGATCATTGTGAGGATCATTTCGGGGAGCATGTATGCGCCGTTGTAGATGAGCGAATAAAGGAGCGGATTGTCTGTTGTAAAGCCTTCCCAAAGCTCACCGACCGACTGCCAGATGATGACACCGCTCAAATAGTGGCATAAGAATCTCAAAGTGACGGCGATTGCGATTCCTGCGATCCAGCCGAGCACATCGTTGTTTTTGATGCCCTTGCGGAAGATTCCCGCAAGTCCGAGTACGGTGAAAGCAAGGATATAATCCATTAGGATGCAGGCGATAAGCATGCCCGGCGTGAGTCCCCAGCCGAAAAGTCCGTCGATTACGCCCTGCATAAATTGCAAAAGCGAATAGGTGAACGATACAAGAAGTCCCGGCTTCACACCGTGTCTTATCGAAAAGATGACAATCGGCACCATAGAGAATAACGTAATCGATCCGCCGACAGGGAGCTTGAACACCCTGACATAGCTCAGTGCGGTTGCGAGCGCAATCATGAGCGCGCCTTCAACCAGAATAAAAGTTTTTTTGTCTTGCATAAAAAAATCCTCCTTACACATATGTACGGGAGGTATGAAATAAAGCTTCCTTACGCCGGCATTATCCGGGTCAAGTAATAAGGGTCGGCGGAAAAATTCCGCCTCTCAGCGTTTTAGCGCCCCTAGCACATATGCGATATAAAATTATTTTTGACAGAAATTTGATTTTAAGAAAATCCGGTCATATGTGACCGATGGCCTAAAAAACATGACCGATTAGCCAAAACAAAAATCTTGTCGGGAGTGAATATACCACAAATTGTTTTGTTGTCAAGAGATATTTTTCTTTTTTCTTGCGTAATTATGTGATTTGTACTAAAATCGTTACTATTCACTTGGACATTCGCTTAAAAAAATATATCAACAATAAAATATATCAATAACAAAGTATATCAATAATACGAAAGCAGAGGAAATATAAAATGGTACGTGAATACGATCCGAAAACAATTGAACCCAAATGGCAAAAATACTGGGCGGCAAACGATACGTTCAAAACCGACGTATGGGATTTTTCAAAGCCCAAATTTTATGCACTCGATATGTTCCCGTATCCGTCGGGAGTCGGCCTTCATGCGGGACATCCCGAAGGCTATACCGCAACGGACATAATTTCGAGAATGAAGAGAATGCAGGGCTACAATGTCCTTCACCCGATGGGCTACGATTCGTTCGGACTTCCGGCAGAGCAGTATGCCGTAAACACGGGCAACAATCCCAACGGCTTTACTCAAAAAAATATCGAAACCTTTTCGAAGCAGTTAAGGGAACTCGGCTTTGATTATGACTGGCACAGATGCATAGCAACCTCCGACCCTGCGTTTTACAAGTGGACACAGTGGATTTTTAAGCGGCTTTATCTTGCAGGATACGCAAAATATGTCGATATGCCCGTAAACTGGTGTGAAGAGCTCGGCACAGTTCTTTCCAACGACGAAGTAATCGACGGAAAGTCGGAGCGCGGCGGCTTCCCCGTAGTCAGAAAAAATATGAAGCAATGGGTAATCGACCAGGCGGCTTTTGCGGAAGAGCTTCTGGAAGGACTTGACGAAATCGACTGGCCCGAATCCACAAAGGATATGCAGCGCCACTGGATAGGAAAATCCGAAGGTGTTGAAGTAAAATTTAAGATCGTCGGCGGCGGTGAATTTTCGATTTTTACAACCTGTATCGAAACAATTTATGGAATCACGTTTATGGTGCTTGCGCCCGACGGGCAAATCGTAAAGGATTTGATGCCGAGGATCGAAAATAAAGAAGAAGTGGAAGCTTATATCGCCGAAACCCTAAAGAAAAACGATATGGACCGCACGGAGTTAAATAAAGGCAAAACCGGCTGTCCTTTAAAGGGAATTAAGGCAGTCAATCCGATAAACGGACGCGAAGTGGATCTCTATATCGGTGACTTTGTTCTTGCAAGCTATGGAACAGGTGCGGTTATGGCTGTTCCGTCTCACGACCAGAGAGACTTTGAATATGCTATTGCACACAATATTCCGATGATTCAGGTTATCGAAGGTCGTGATACAACGGAATCCGCCTTTGAAAAATATGATTATCTCGGGAAAGGCTGCCGTCTAATAAATTCCGAAGAATTTACGGGACTTACCGTTGAAGAAGCAAAGGAACAGATTACAAAGAAGCTTTGTGACATGGGTGTTGCAAAGCGTGTGACAAATTATCACTTCCGTGAATGGATTTTTGCGCGCCAAAGATATTGGGGCGAGCCTGTTCCGATCGTATATACCGAAAACGGAGAAATACACGTTCTTGACGATGACGAACTTCCGCTTGTATTGCCCGAGCTCAAGGACTATAAGGGCAAAAACGGCAAGGCACCGCTGGAAAATGCCGTTGAATGGAAAAAGTATGACCATAACGGCATAAAGGGAACAAGAGAAACCTCCACAATGCCGGGCTCTGCGGGATCAAGCTGGTATTATTTCAGATATATCGATCCCGATAACGATAAGGAATTTTGCGATCCCGCTCTTGCCGCGCATTGGCTTCCCGTTGACCTCTACATAGGCGGACCCGAGCATGCCGTGGGACATCTTATGTATTCGCGTATATGGAACAGATTTCTTTATGATACGGGACTTTCTCCCGTAAAGGAACCTTTCAAAAAGCTTGTTCACCAGGGAATGATACTCGGCTCAAACGGCATCAAGATGGGAAAGCGTTTCCCCGAATTTGTCGTAAATCCGAGCGACATTGTTGACAAGTACGGTGCGGATACATTGAGACTCTACGAAATGTTTATGGGAGCGCTTGAGGTTTCAAAGCCTTGGAGCGACGAAGGCGTTGCGGGTGCAAGAAGATTTTTGAACCGTGTATGGACGTTCTTTACGGACGAAAAGAACATTACGGACGGTGAAAACAACAATCTCAAAAAGGTTTATCATCAAACCGTCAAGAAGGTTACGTCGGATTATGAGACGCTCGGCTTTAATACGGCAATCAGCCAGCTCATGATTTTTGTGAATGCCGTAACACGTGAAGGCACATGCCCCAAAGCTTATGCCGAAGGCTTTGTAAAGATGCTTTCGTGCGTCTGCCCTCATATCGGTGAGGAGCTCTGGGAAATGCTTGGCCACAATTGTTCGATTGCATACGAAAAATGGCCCGAATTTGATCCGGAAGCTCTTGTTGAAAACGAAATCACAATCGGTGTACAGGTAAACGGAAAGCTTCGCGGAACGGTTATGCTTTCCGTTAACGAAGATTCCGAGAGCGCGCTTAAGAAAGCCAAAGCACTTGATTCCGTAAAGACATTTGTTGAAGGAAAAACAATCGTAAAAGAAATTTATGTTAAGGGAAGAATCGTAAATATCGTTGTAAAGTAAGCGGAGGAGAGTTATGTTACTCGGTTCGCATGTGGGAATCGGCGGCAGGGAAATGTTATTCGGTTCCGTCAAGGAAGCTGTTTCTTATAGAGCTGACACATTTATGGTTTATACGGGAGCACCGCAAAATACGATACGTCGTGACATATCGGAAATGAAAATCCCGGAAGCGCATGAGTTTATGCATGCAAACGGAATAGAGAGATTTGTTGTTCATGCGCCTTATATCATAAATCTTGCAAATACAATAAATCCCGAAATATTTAAGCTTGGAATTGACTTTTTGGCAAAAGAAATTGAGCGCTCGATTGCAATGGGCGCAGAAACAATTATTCTGCATCCGGGCGCCCACGTGGGAGCGGGAGCGGACGCAGGGATAAAAAGCATTGCGGACGGCTTAAATAAAGTTTTATATAAGGATATGCCGCTTACCGTATCGCTTGAAACGATGGCGGGAAAAGGCACGGAAATCGGCAGGAATTTTGAGGAACTTGTACGCATCCTTGACCTTGTAAATATCCCCGACAAAATCCGGATCTGCTTTGACACATGCCATACGTTTGATGCGGGATATGACATCAAAAACGATTTTTCGGGCGTAATGACCAAATTCGATAAGATAATCGGAAAAGAAAAAATATCCGTTTTTCATATCAATGACAGCAAAAATGAGCTCGGAAGCAGAAAGGACCGTCACGCAAATATAGGAAAGGGCAGCATAGGTTTTGATGCGCTTTTTGATATTGTGCACACAAAAGACTTTGAAAATGTCCCCAAAATCCTTGAAACACCCTATATAGACAAGGTTCCGCCATACAGGGAAGAAATTGTAATGCTGCGTGGAGGAACCGCTTGACAACTTAAAAAAATCTTTATATAATCGCACACATAGCCTCGGTCTTGCGAAGCAATGCACTCGAACCGTGTCAGGTCAGGAATGAAGCAGCACTAAGAGTCGCCTCTTGTTTGTCGCAAGGTAGCCGGGGCTTTTTGTTGTAATAATTGCACAAAAATGGTACAATCACATTTAAAGCATAAAAAAAGAGGGACAATGAAAAAATGGCGCAGGGTTCGGTCGTTAAGACGTTTTCAAATTTTGGAAAAAGCATATCGGCATTTGTAAAAAACACAAAAAAATTTTTGAAATCGTCCAAATATCGTACTGCCGCATATTATTCCTATTGCTATAATCATACAAAGACGGACAAAAAAATTATTCTTTATGAGGCTTTTTTTGGGCGAGGGATGCTTTGCGGACCTTATGCGATTTTTCTGGAGGCCCTGAAAGAGCCCCGCATGGAAAATTTTGAGCATTTTTGGGTGATTGCGGGGTCTGATGACTTAAAAAAATTAAAAAAAGAAAATAATAATCCCCACGTCCATTTTGTACAATACAACAGCCGCAAATATCTGAAGCTTCTTTCAAAAGCGGGATATCTGATAAACAATGTCAATTTTAAATATTATTTTACAAAAAAGCCGGATCAAATCTATGTAAACACATGGCACGGAATTCCTCTAAAAACACTGGGCTACGACATGCCGAACGGCAAAACCGAGACATCAAACGTAGTCAGGAATATGATGCTTTCCGATTATATGATATCCGCAAGCCCTTTTTTGACACAGATTTATCTAAAAAGCTACAAGCTTGACGAAATCTATACCGGAAAAATTATCGAAGAGGGCTATCCGCGTCTTGATTTGATTGACAATGAATCTTATGACGAACGTGCTGAGGTGCTTTTTGGCCACGGCGTAAAAATTCAAAAAGGCAAAAAAGTCATACTTTATGCGCCGACCTGGAAGGGAAAAAGCTATGGCACGGCAAGCTCGGATGTGTCGGGGCTTTTTGAATTCAAATCAAATCTCGAAAAAATGATTGATACAGACAAATATCAAATCCTCATAAAACCTCACCAGAGGCTGTGGGAGCTGGCACACAATGATTTAAATTTTCCTTTTGTTGTGCCCGCTACTGTAGACGCAAATCTGGTGCTCGGCATAACAGATATACTTGTGAGTGATTTTTCAAGTATTTTTTATGATTTTTTGAGAACCGGCAGGCCTGTGCTCTTTCTTATTGAGGATTATGAATCGTATGCATCGGAGCGCGGTTTGTATTTTAGCCCCACGTCGGCGCTTCCGGGGCCCGTTGCGGTGACGGCATCCGAAATTGCGTCATATATAAACGATATTGAGAGTGTAACCAAAGCTTTTGCGGACAAATACAGGGAAATTTCGGAATTTGCATGCGCTTCGGCATCGCCCTGTATTTCAAAGCGTATAATTGACATCGTATTTTTCAAAAAAACGGAAGGGTATAATATCATATCCGCAAATCATACAAAAAAGAAAATTCTTTTGTCACGCGGGCGCATGGGCATAAACGGAATTACCACGTCCATGCTGAGTCTGTTAAACAATATTGACTATGATCGTTATGATGTAACGCTCATGATCGAAAAAACGAAGGATGACAGAAGAAGCGGCTTCATAGAAAGAATAAACAAACATGTGCGTGTGATATACAGAACGCAGATGCCGCCGATGACGGCAGCGGAGGTGCTCTTTTACAAATACGAAAGAAAACGTGATTCACATACCGAAATCAGGTCAAAAGGTCTGAAAAGAGAATGGTCAAGGCTCTTTGGAGATGTTGTATTTGATTCGGCCATAGATTTTTCGGGATATATATATTTTGACGCGGCGCTGCTTCTTGTGGGTTCTGCCCGTCACAAAAGCATCTGGCTTCACAATGACATGAAGGCGGAATATGACAACAAAAACAGAATATACAGGTATATCTTTGCGATTTATTCGCTGTTTGATTCGGTTGTTGCGTGCGGCAAAGAAATTATGCGCGTAAATGCGGAAAAAATTCCCGGGCACTACGGCTTAAAATCACGAATCACATATGCGGGAAATACCATAGATCTTGAAAGGATTTTGTCGGAAAGCATGGCGGAGCCCCGATATGATATAATTCATGAAGATCCGGAAAGTCACAAAAGGGTAATTAATTTTATCACAATCGGCCGCATGTCACCCGAAAAAAATCAGCCGGAGCTTGTTCGCGGATTTAAGCTGTTCCATGATAAAAATCCCGATTCGAAGCTTTATATTTTTGGTACGGGAAAGCTAAAAAAAGAGCTTAGGGCTTACGTCGAAGAAAATAATCTTATGGATTCTGTAATTATGCCGGGAACTGTCAAAAATCCGTATCCGATGCTAAAGAATGCCGATTGCTTTATTTTGCCCTCGATTTATGAAGGACTTCCCATGACCGTATATGAGGCAAGAGTCCTGCATAAACCTATCATTATGTCGGATTTTGATTCCGTCACGGAATGCGAAACGGAAAACGGACAGCTTGTTGTCGGCAAAAGTGCAAATGAGATTTATAAAGGGATGGTTTGTTATAAAGAAGGCAGGGTTCCGGAAAATTATATATTTGATGCCGAAGCCTACAACAAAGAAAAGATGGACGAGTTTTATCACAGCGTTGGAGTATAAATGATACCGATAAGCATAATTATTCCCGCATACAACATCGAAGACTATGTTTCGGAGTGCATGAATCACCTGATTTATGACCTTTCTTTTGGCGCGGAAATAATTGTTGTTGATGACGGAAGCACCGACAATACGGGAAAAATCGCAAAAGAATTTGCGGACAAAAATCCGGAGCTCGTAAGGTATTATAGGATTTCCCATTCGGGACTTTCTGCCGCACGTAATTTTGGAATAAGTGTATCGCGGGGGCGGTATGTGGGATTTGCGGACGGAGACGATTATGTCGTGCCGGGTTGCTTTTATAAGGCTTTTACCGAAGCCCAAAAGCATGATGCGGATATGGCTGTTTTTGACTGGGCAAAAGTAAATGAACGTCATACGGTGATTTCATCGGTTACGGAAGGAACTTCCGAAAACGGGCTGATCCCCCAAAATCAAAAAAAGGATTTTATAAAAAAATGCCAGCCGTATGCATGGTCAAAAA
Source organism: Lachnospiraceae bacterium (assembly GCA_963649295.1). Classification (GTDB taxonomy): domain Bacteria; phylum Bacillota; class Clostridia; order Lachnospirales; family Lachnospiraceae; genus RGIG3528. The sequence continues at coordinate 61,011 of CAVJHK010000001.1, forward strand.
TATACAAAAAATCGTTCCTTGATAAGCATCAGACTATAAGATATCCCGTCGGAAAAATTTATGAGGATATTCCCGTGACATTTCCGCTTCTTTTTCTTTCCGAAAAAACGATTAAGATAAACGAGTGTCTTTATTATCATGTTGATGACAGAAGGGGCGCAATAACTAACGCAAAAACGTCAAAAATCCTTGATATTTTTGATTCGTTAAAAACAATACTTGAATTTTTTAAGACCTACGGGGTCTTTTACGAATACAGAAATGCTTTGTGTTATATTGCTCTTCGCCATATATATGCAAGATTTATGGATTTTTCGGGATATGTGGACAAAAAATTAAAAATAAAAATCCTTGATACCGGATTTGATTTTCTTAATTTTGAATTTCCCGACTGGAAAAGGCACAATGAATTTTTTTGTGACGCCTTTCACGGTAAAATTGCCCAAAATATTGTCAAATCAAGGCTCTTTTGGGAGATAGGAATAAAACATAAAAATTTAAAATTTATTTAGTGGTATCGTTAATTTTAAAAAGAATTTTTTTGACACGGCGGGCGAATTTGTCAGGCGTTCAAAAGCAAACAGAAATTATTATGTGAGCTGTTCGTCACGTAAAATAAAAAAAGACACATATCTTTTTGAAAGCTTCTGGGGGCGCGAGGTTACGGGCACACCGCTTGCGATATGTGAGGAGCTTGTGCGGACCGGCTGTCACAAAAAACCAAAAATTTATTTTGTGACCGATAAGGAAAACAAAAAAACAAACCGGCGCGTGCTGGATTATGCGGGGCTACGGACAGTGCGCCTCATAGATATCAAAAGCCGCAAGTACCACAAAATCCTTGCGACGGCAGAATATCTGGTGAACAATGTCACGTTTCCCGAATATTTTATCAGGCGTCCCGAGCAAACGTACCTAAACACCTGGCACGGCACACCGCTTAAGACGCTTGGGAAGAGCGAGGGACATTCCTTTGACGGCATAAAAAATACCGAAAGAAATTTTTTGCAGGCAAATTTGCTTCTTTATCCGAATGAATATACAAAAGACAAAATTTTTTGCGATTATAATCTCGATATGCTTTATACGGGGAAATATATGCTTATGGGATATCCGCAGAATGATGTGTTTTTGAGGGAAGCCTGTGTGCCTGTAAACGGAAACGATGTGTCCTTAAACAAAAATGCTGCGGATTGTGTTCCTCGCACACACTTAAATATCGCATATATGCCTACGTGGCGTACACTAAATACGGGAGAAATACGTAAAAAAGATATCTTTAATATTTTAAGGCAGTTTGACAGTATCCTAAAGGACAATCAAAAGCTTTTTGTAAAGCTCCATCAATATGACAGGATGCATGTGGATTTTAGTGGATTTAAGCATATATTCACTTTTCCCTGCGATATTCCGACATATGATTTTTTGATTGGTATGGATGCTCTCATAACCGATTATTCAAGTATTATGTTTGACTTTATGGTATCACGCCGTCCGGTTGTGCTTTTTGTATATGACAGGGATAAATATTTGTCGGACAGAGGATGCTATATTGATTTGGATGAGCTTTTGTTTAAAAAAGCTTATAATTTTGACGAAATGCGTGAAGTGTTAAACAATAATTTTGAGGGATGTGCGGATTATGGGGACAATCCGGACTTTATGAAGAAATTTTGCGGGGAATTAAAGGCGACATCGGGTGTGGTGCTTAATTTTCTTTTGGGAAAAGACAGCCGTATAACAGAGAGTTCTGTATCAGACAGCCGTATAACAGAGAGTTCTGTATCAGACAGCCGTATAACAGAGAGCCAAGTAAACCGCGACTTTGTAACCGACTGTTCCTTAAACAGATTTGTCTTAAAAGATGTTTATGTGATAAGTCCGGACCGTGATTTTGAAAAAAACATAAAAATGCTTAAAAGTACTGATCCCATGCGCACCGTTATTGTATTTGACGGAGAACCGGGAGAGCGTGAGATGCGATTGCTTGAGAGCGTAACACGTGCGCCCCAGATTATCGCGGGCAGATTCATGCATGTGAGAGGTGTGGATGCGGTCAGATTAAACAAAATGTTTGAGCGAAACGCAGGAAATATAAAGACGGAAAGCGATGCAAAAATACGAAGCGATACAAAAGTACAAGGCGATGCAAAAGCGTGCTGCGGTACCAAAAGAGAATGCGGAATACAAAAACATAGAAAACATAGCACTTCCCTCACACACGCATTTTCGCGTGAAACAGAGCGCCTGCTTCCGAATATTACAATAAAAAGCGTAAATGTGCTTTCGGAGAGTGCGTACGGTGCGGAACTTGCGCGTTCATTTAAGAAATAAGGAAAATTAAAAAAATCACGCGTGAATACGTGAATATGCAAAGGATATTTATATGGGAAATTTAATCGACCCAAAAGAAACAATAGAAATACTGAATAAATACAAATTTGTTTTCCAAAAGCGTTTCGGACAGAATTTTCTTGTGGATGCGCACGTCCTTAACAAGATTATAAATGCAGCAGGCATAACCGGGGACGATTTTGTGCTTGAAATAGGCCCCGGGATAGGAACAATGACGCAAAGGCTTGCCGAAACCGCACGCGAAGTTGTAGCGGTTGAGATAGACAAAAATCTGATTCCGATTCTGACCGAAGACACGTTAAAGGATTACAGCAACGTAACCGTCATAAATGCGGATATTCTTGAGCTTGATATAAACAAACTTATCACAGAAAAAAATGCCGGCAAAAAAATCAAGGTTGTGGCAAATCTTCCTTATTACATCACAACGCCCATAATTATGTCTTTGTTTGAAAAGCACATTCCGATCGAAAGCATTACGGTAATGGTGCAGGCGGAGGTTGCGGCCCGCATGCAGGCGTCGCCCGGCACAAAGGATTACGGCGCATTGTCGCTTGCGGTTCAATATTATGCGGATGCCTATATTGCGGCAAATGTTCCCATGAATTCGTTTATGCCGCGTCCGAATGTTTCATCGGCGGTAATAAGGCTTACGTTAAAGGACGAAAAAATAAAGGTAAAAGACGAACGGCTTATGTTTATGTTAATCAGGGCATCCTTTAATCACAGGCGCAAAACCCTCGTAAACGGACTTGCGGGAGAATTAAAGGATAAGTATTTAAAGGAGCAAATCCTTTCGGCGGTTTTATCCTGCGGATTTAAAGAAACGGTGCGCGGCGAAGAGCTCACACTTTCTGATTTTGCAAGGCTCTCGGAGGCTTTATGAGATTCAAAAAAACAGATGCATATGAGGGCGTGTTGTTTTTTAGGGGTATAGTGTGTGACTGTTATTTTTTGTCCGGTTATGAGATTGAACTTATTGTAAAAAAATACAAAGACAATTTGGACGTAAGGACGCTTTATAAGTTTTTTCGGAAAGTCAGAATAAAATTCGAAAAAAAAGGATATACGGATATTTCTGTTGTGTCCTATGCGGACAGCGTTTTAAACGAATTGTACAAGAGAACGGCGGGACTAAAATTTGATTCGTCCGAATTTATGCTTTGTTTGAAGTATGGTGCAATGCGTTTTACGCCGAATGCGGAAATAATAAAAAAGAATGCCGGGGAACTAAAAAAAACAAAATACGGAGCGGAAGTATCTGAGGACACCGAAGGTGTTTTTTCAAAGGAGCCCGGCGTTTTTGGATGCTTTGTAAAGGATTATTCCGACGGAAAATATATTTATGATGTTTTTGTGAGAGAGGATTTGCGTGGGCTCGGATACGGAACAAAATATATGAAAAAAGTTTTGTATGAATATTCGGATTATAATATTTATATCCAGGTGAGCGGTCAGAATACAGCCGCAATGGCATTGTATAAGAAACTCGGATTTGAAGCAAAAGAAGAGCTGTGGTATTATAGGGTGCAGTGAAAATATGCTGCAGGGCGTGTAATTGTTTATGAAAATGACCGATGACGAAAAATTTATGGGCGCGGCAATACGCGAAGCGCGTAAGGCGGCAAAAATCGGTGAAGTGCCGATAGGAGCCGTGATTGTATACGAAGGCAGAATAATAGGCCGCGGTTACAATAAGAGAAATACAAAGAAGACAACTCTTGCGCACGCGGAGCTTGAAGCGATTCTTAAAGCGGACAAAAAAATCGGTGACTGGCGGCTTGAAGACTGTACGATTTATATTACGCTTGAGCCCTGTCAAATGTGTGCGGGGGCGCTTGTTCAGGCGCGGATTAAGAGATGCGTTGTGGGATGCATGAGCCCAAAAGCCGGATGTGCGGGCTCGGTTCTTGATATTTTGCGTCAAAATACGTTTAATCACCAAGTGGAATATGTAAGCGGAATAAGAAATGATGAGTGTTCGGAACTCTTAAAGGAATTTTTTAAGAATTTACGTATAGAGAATGCGCTTATAAAAAAGCAGAAAAAGCAAAATGCGGAGGAAGAGTATGACTCAAAACTTAATTCCCGGGGAACAGAATCAAATTAAAGCAGGAACGGTTATTTTTAGGGAAAAGGATCCTGTTGACTGTGTTTTTGCGGTTGTGCGCGGAAATGTGCTTGCAAGCAGCGAATATTTTAAAACTGTGCTTTCTGCGGGACATTTTTTCGGAATCTGTGACTTAAGGGGAAAGAGGGCGCTTACAGACTATGTGGCTAAGGACGATGTTGTGCTTTATCCGTTCAAAGCAGAAAATATATCGGATTTTATTGCACAGCTCCTAAAAAACAAGGAATACAAGGGCCTTGTTGTTTCGTCTCTCGCAAAAATCTATAAGGATGCCGTAAAAACTGACAAAACCTATCTTGCTCTGTCAAAAAGCCTTTATGAGCTTATCGAAAACGTAAACAACAGGTATATAAAAGCATGCCGTGCGGGCGGAGTTGCGGTAAATAGTTTTGTGCCCGAAAATTTTGCGGCTTACGGCGGCGCAGACCTCACGGATAAGGAAAACTTCTTCCTTGAATTTGCCGAAATTCCGCGTAACGTGATGAACGTATTTTATTCGGAAACAAACCTTGTCCTCGAAAAAATCGTAAACGATTTTGCGGATGAATATTTGAAAATTTTTGCAAATGTTTCGGAAGCTGGAAAATATGCCGAAGAAGCTCTCCGTATGATTTACAACGACGGTGAAATGAATATCGTATGCGAGCTCATAAAGCTGCAAAAGACGCTCGAAATGGCCGGACGCGCCGACAAAACGCTTGAAGCGCTTGTCATGCAGACGGCGGATGCATATGCAAAGAGTGAAAATATGATTTCCGAATGCATGGGTGCATTTACATGCGCACGTCGCGACCGCTTCAAAAAAGTGCTTTTGTCGCTAAATGACGGGACGGAAATAAAAGCGTCCGGAGAAGACAAGTCGGTGTCTGATGAAGACAATTACAGGGCTCTCAAAAATTCCTTAAAGACGATTTTGACATTCGGAAATATTGAGCCGAAGCTTGCGGCGGAATTTGAAGGCTTGATAAACGAATTTGCGGACAGCCGTGACAAATTAAGCACGGAAGACGAACCGAGAAAACTCCGTCGCAAAATCTCGGACGGATTTTATAAGATATACAGGGAAGTGTTTTTTAAGTCCCTTGAGGCAAGGACATTGCCCAAGGCCGTGAAGCTTTTTTTGAATTTCGGCTTTACGGACGAAAGGCTTGTCACAAAGGAAGAGGCTGTTTTGCTTTGCAATTTGTGTGCTAATTCCGACAAGGAATATTTTTGCAATATTTATACCATGCCCGAGTGGCTGCATGCCATATATGAAGGTCTGCGTGAGCCTTCAAAAAACGAATTTGACCTTGAATATAACGATGCGATCCGTGAAAAATTAAAGACAAAGGAAATCACGGAGGAGCAGGCCCGCAAGCTTTCGGCTGACCAAAAAGCAAAGGTTGACTACGAAATATTCAATATGTTTAAGTATACCGAACGAATCGTAAACGGTGCGCTTTCGACGTTTGTGCCGGTGCTTTGCTCTGAGCAGGTGACACAGGATTTTATGAAGGCACTTGTGACGTTTGACCGCATGGGACAAACGGTTGAACGCTTCCGTGAGCTTGATTTTTCGGCATTTTACCGTGAAAAGCTGTTTGCGGACAAAGACCTCCAAATAGAAAAAGAAACGGTAATGATAGAAGTAAAGCCCGATATCATCCTGTTCCCGTGCTATGGCTCAAACGGCACGATGTGGCAGGAAATAAGCTGTAAATATCGTGACAGTGCGGGAAGATTTTTGTTCCCCGTCCTCTTTGACGGGAATCTTGACGATGTTTATACCAAAAACCTGGGGCGCTTCCGCTGGGAGCTTTGCCGCACAATGCAGGGCACGGCCTGGAACAATATCCAGTTTAAGTCGCTTACGTCAGAATATTATGATTATATCGAATATTACAAAAAGAACAAAAATCTCACTGACGACAAAAAAGAAAAAATCAAAAATCAGATCGCAAAGGCAAAAAACAACGTGCGCGAGGTTTTTGTGCAGGATTATGAGATGTGGATCAAATATGAATCTCAGGGCGGCATGAAATTGAATAAGCAGTCGCGTGAAATACTTGCCCTTTATTGTCCTTTCTGCAAGCACGTTCGTGCGGAGCTCATATCGCAGCCCGCAATCAATGAGGCAATTGAACGATATAACAGGGAAACAACGAAAAAGGTGCGTGAAATCGAGCTTCGCCATCATGCGATTTTGTCAAAGAATAAGATTATTTTGCCTCAGGTGATGACGGATACATTAAAGCTTTATAAGGAGATGTAACACATAATGGCTTCCGAAAACGAAAATTTGGAAAGATTGAAGGAACTTTTGAGTGACGAAAAATATGATGAGGCAATTGTCCTTGTCCGCACAATAAAAGAGCGTCATGCAAAAAGCGCGTCGGACGTCCTTGCCCTTGCGCGTGTTTACGGCAAAATGCACGATTTCAAAAGATCCGAAAATCTTTTTAAAAAAGCATACAGACTCCGTCCGTCAAAGCTCATGTATCATGAGGTTATGGATATGTGCCTTGAAAACGGACACGTGAAGGATGCGGAAGAATATCTTACGGAATATCGTGCTCTTTCAAATTATGACGAAGAAAGCGCACTTGTATACGAGTACAAAATTTTGCGTGCAAAAGGTGCAAAGAAAGAAGAACTGATTGATGCGCTTCTTAGGATATGTGATGTTTCCTATACCGAAGACATGGCATATGAGCTTGCAAAGTTGTATTACAGAAACGGTCAAATCGAAGAATGTTTGCGTGAATGCGAAAAAATAACCAAATATTTTTATATGAGTCCCGTTGTCAAGAGAGCCACACTTCTTATGGCATATTGCAAGGGTGACGTAACAGCGGACGAAATAAAGAATTTGGGCAAAGGGGCTTTGGATACTGACCAAAATGCGGAAGATTCGGACGCGGGACAAACGGCATCGGCTGACCCGGAAGCCGAAAGCACGGATGAAAATTCATACGAAAGCACGGATGAAAATGCATACGAAAGCACGGATGAAAATGCATATGAAAGCACGGATGAAAATGCATATGAAACCATGGACGATATCTCGGATTATGCGGATGAAATAATGGAATCCGATAAGGTTAACGGGATTAAGGACAGTGCGGAGGCGGTTTTTGATATTATGGATGAGGAAGAGCAGGCGGCTATGAACGAGCTTATTCATAATATTGCAAACAAGTGCATGAAAAATGGCAAAAAAGACGAAAAAAAGCACAAAAAAGGATTTTTTGCAAAAATGTTTTTTGGGGACGGCGAGCCTGAAAAGGAATATGCCACATATGCAAATTATGTGATGCCGGGAAACGAACCTGCGGAATTTTTGTCTGAAACGAATAACGAAGATTTTTTGGGACAGATTAAGCCGGGACAAAGTGATATTTTGGAAGAAAGTCTTGCGGAAACTGTAACAGAACAGGAGAAAACAAAGCAGCCGGAAACAAAGCTGCCGGAAACAGAGCAGCCGCACATTCCGGAACAGGGATCCGAGCAGGCGGAATTTACAAAAAAGGAATCGGAAGAAAAAATAAATGAACAGGGTTATTCAGAAGCCACGGACGACGAAGCATATGAAAAACTGATGCGTGAAGCGATGCTTCAAATGTCTGCCGATATCGACAGCTCCCTTACCGATCCTTTAAACTATTATGTCCCGTATGCGGAACAATTTACGTATGAATACAGAAATGAAAAGCTGTGCCGCATAATGAAGCACAGAAATGTTGATGTGCACGAAATCTGCAAAAATTTTTACAGAATCCCCGACACAAGAAAGCTTATTTTCCAGGCACTCGATATGGCAATAAATTACCGCGGAACGATGTGCCTTGTTGTTACCGGAGAAAAGAAAAGCGGCAGAAGTACTCTTGCGGTTCGCCTGGTAAATCTCTATTGCAAAATGGGAATATTAAAAAGCGGAAAGGTCGCAAAAATTTCTGCGGACGTACTGAATCGGATCGATTTAAAAAAACAGGAAGATGTGCTTTACGATTGCAATATTTTGATTGAAGATGCGGGAAGTGTCGATATTGAATTGTTAAATTCGATAATCGATTATTATGACCAAAAGCACAACGGAACCGGAATAATTCTGGAGGACGAAACAAAAGACATAAACAGGCTTTTTAGGGCAAATGACGAATATACAAAGCGTTTTAATTCGCGTATTCATTTGCCGAAGTATAAGACAAGCGATTTGCTCGGATTTATGTATGATATTTTTGCGGAAAACGATTATAAGCTTGACACGGATGCGGCGGGGGTGCTTACGGGGATAATCGAAGAAAGACCCAAAAACACACATGCGCTTGTGTGGGCGTGTGAAAAGGCGGGATGCATTGTGTCAAATGCGGATAAGCGCCTCTCGGGGGACCTTGTCAACATGGCAAAAAATGCATCATATGAAAATTACAAGCTTGTGATTACAGGAGAAGATATCATATAATTTGTGATGCATGTCCCCCGTATCGCTTGCGGGGGCTTTGATTCATGCTTTGAATATAAAGGAAATATTTTGATTCATGCTTTGAATGTAATTGGGATATTTTGATTCATACCTTGAACGTAAGCGATACGTCGTTTTTTAAATTTTGACCGCCGACGGACTTTACACCCTTAGAAACATTTAAAATATATGATGAATCTTTGGCATAGGCCTGCAAAGGCTCAATTTCGATTTCCTGGGTGTTGCTGTTGTAACGTATTGAAGTCTGAAGCGGATTTCCTGACATGTCCGTTACGGACAGGTTGTTCTTGTTTACGGAAGCGGGGTCAAGGGGCGCCGTGAATTTGATTTTCCAGACAAATTTGCCCGTTTTGAATTTTAATTTTTGCTTGACCTTGCCTTCAACATCATGTGTGGTTGATTCGATATTGATAAAATCCATTTTTTACTCCGTAAAAAAATTGTCATATTTTTGACAGATTTGTGAGCTATGATTGAATTCGGCATCAATATATATGTTATGCCGAATGTCTTTTGACATTAGTTTTATTTTGTGCATTGTAACACATTTTATATTTTATGGAAAGTAAAAAATTCCTTTACAAACAGTGCATTATTAATTATATTATTTAGAAGTAAAATCCGACTTTTTATAATCGATTGTCAAGCTGTTTTATAGCCTTGACAAAAAGGATTTTGTACAAAAATCGGCATCGGGAGCATACAGCAAATGGATCAATATGTTATTACGGGCGGAACACCGCTTAACGGTGAAGTGACAATCGGAGGGGCAAAAAATTCCGCGCTCGGTATTCTTGCGGCGGCAACGCTTACGGAAGAAACGGTTACAATTTCAAATGTACCCTGCATCAGTGACATAGATATTCTTCTCAATGCTCTATCGGAAATAGGTGCTCTTGTTGTCAAAAAAGACTGTAATACGGTTATGGTCAATGCCAAAAATATCACTCCCTTTGCTCTCAACAGCGAAAGCCTAAGAAAAATCAGAGGCTCTTATTATCTTATAGGTGCCTTCCTCGGACGCTTCAAAAAAGCGGAGGTTGTTCTTCCGGGCGGATGCAATATCGGAACCAGACCGATTGACCAGCATACAAAAGGCTTTGAAAAGCTCGGAGCGCATGTGCAAATAAAACACGGCATGGTTTTTGCGGAGGCCGAAGAACTGAAGGGCAGCCATATTTTCCTTGACATAGTAAGTGTCGGCGCAACCATCAATATTATGCTGGCGGCGGTGCTTGCAAAAGGACTTACAATTATCGAAAATGCGGCAAAGGAGCCTCATGTTGTCGATGTTGCAAATTTTTTAAATTCCATGGGTGCAAATATCAAGGGCGCCGGCACCGACGTTATCAGAATCCGCGGTGTCGAATCACTTCATGCAACGCATTATTCGGTCATTCCCGATCAAATCGAAGCGGGTACGTTTATGATTGCCGCAGCGGCGACACGCGGGGATGTCACGCTTAACAATGTTATTCCGAAGCACCTTGAGGCAATTTCGGTAAAGCTTACCGAGATCGGTGCCGAAGTATATGAATTTGATGACATGGTTCATGTTTCGGCGCACGGAATACTCAAAAATACAAACATTAAAACGATGCCTTATCCGGGCTTTCCGACCGACCTCCAGCCGCAGATTACGACACTTCTTTCTTTGTCGCGCGGGACAAGTGTTGTCAACGAAAGTATCTTCGAATCGCGTTTTAAATATATCGACGAGCTTGTGCGAATGGGCGCAAAGATAAAGGTTGACGGAACAACGGCGGTTGTTTGCGGTGTTCCGAATCTGACGGGAGCGATTGTATCGACATCGGATCTTCGCGCGGGTGCGGCTCTTGTAATTGCGGGACTCATGGCGGAAGGCGTGAGCGTTGTCGAAAATATCGAATATATCGAGCGCGGTTATGAGCGTTTTGAAGAAAAGCTTGTTTCGCTCGGAGCCTCAATCACCAAGATAAACAAAGAAGAAGAATCAAGCAGAATTATATTCAAAAACAGAATTTCGTAAACAAAAAGGATGTGCGGCAAAACACATCCTTTTTTTGTATATTTATTTATTTTATAGGCTTGTATTTTTTGGGCAGGTTATACGATTCCCACAATGGTAATCGATCTTTCCTGCGACAAATCGATACATTTGCCGCTTTTTAAGCGGACATAGGGGCGTGCGGGTGAATGCTTGTTTAACATTACGATTTCCGCGGTTTCACCGTTGCTTAATAGTACATATTGATTAAGATATGTCGAAATTACATGATCCATAAATGTGAGAAGATATTTGGGATCGTATTTTGTGAGACCTTCGCTTTCGAAGGTGTTCAAAACTTCAAGGGGGCAAATGGGACCGCGATAGCATCTGGCGGCCGTCATTGCATCATAAACATCCGCAATTGCGATTATTTTTGCAAAATCGTCCGTATGGCTTCCGACAAGGCCGTCGGGATATCCCGTGCCGTCGGCTCTTTCGTGATGCTGCAGCGCAACAATCGAAATGCGCGAATCGACATTCAAGTCCTTCAAAAGATTGTATCCGGCTCTTGCATGACCCTTGATTATTTTGTATTCGTCGGCAGTAAGTGCGCCTTTCTTTTTTAATATTGCTTCGGGGATCGTAAGCTTTCCTATGTCATGCAGAAGCCCGGAAAGTATAAGGGCATCCGCATCTTCACGGGGGAGACGAAGCCACTCCGAAAATGCCGTTGCGATAATTGCGACGTTTAACCCGTGAACAAATGTTATATCGTCAAGATTGCGTATGCACATAAGCATATCAAAAATCTGTCCCTGGCTTGAAACCTTTTGATATACGGCAGAAACAGAATTGAGAAGCGCATTGGTGTCAAGGGAGCTTTTTCCGGAAACAAACGATCTCATTCGTTTTTCTATTGACAAAATGGATTCCTTGTAGGTGGTCGCAAAATCCATAAAGTCTTTGCTCTGTCTTACGGATTCCGTATAACTGCCGAGCTTCTCGGCGTTACTTTTCAGGGATATCTGTTCTTTTTGTTTTACCTCGTACGAAACCACGACCTCCCGAATCGAATAAAACTTAAGACGTGAAATACTGTGATCGGACAATACCGTGCCCGATGTCAGAATCATCTGGTCTGCGGCATTGTAAACGTCTTCGGTGAGAGTCATGCCGGGTTTTATTTTTGTAAGCGGAAGTTTTGCGGTTTTCACGTTGTTCTCCATAGGTTAAAATGTAAAGCTTATGAGTAATTATGTTAATTCCTGATATATTTCTTCAGATCTTCCGCCTTGTCGGTATTTTCCCAGGGAAGCGTTAGATCGTTTCTGCCGAAGTGACCGTAGGAAGCGGTCTGCTTATAAATCGGACGGCGAAGGTCAAGCATCTTTATTATGCCGGCCGGACGCAAATCAAAGTTTTCGCGAATGATTTTTGTGAGTTCGGTGTCGGTGAGCTTTCCGGTGCCGAACGTATCAACCATGACAGATGTGGGCTCTGCAACACCGATAGCATAGGAAACCTGGATCTCGCACTTGTCGGCAAGTCCCGCCGCAACAATGTTCTTTGCAACGTAACGAGCCGCATAGGATGCCGAACGGTCAACCTTTGTCGGATCCTTTCCCGAAAATGCGCCGCCGCCGTGACGTGCGTATCCGCCGTAGGTGTCAACGATAATCTTTCTGCCTGTGAGTCCCGAGTCTCCGCAGGGGCCGCCGACAACAAATCTGCCTGTCGGATTAATGAAATATTTTGTGTTTGTATCAACGAGCAAACCGGGTATTACGGGCTCAATGACATATTTCATGATGTCTTCCTTTAATTGCTCTTCGGGGACTTCGGGCGCATGCTGGGCGGAAACAACAACAGCCGCAACACGCACGGGATGGCCGTTTTCGTCGTACTCAACCGTAACCTGGGATTTTCCGTCGGGACGGAGATAAGGAAGAACGCCTGTCTTTCTTACTTTTGCAAGCTCACGCGTGAGCCTGTGGGCAAGGACGATTGGGTAAGGCATATATTCTTCGGTTTCGTTTGTGGCATATCCGAACATCATTCCCTGGTCGCCTGCGCCTATTGCGGCTATTTCGGCCTCGGAATCCTTTTTGTCGCGCGCTTCGAGTGCCTTGTCGACACCCATTGCGATGTCGGGCGACTGGTGATCGAGCGCAATCATTACGTTGCACGTGTGTCCGTCAAAGCCGATGTCGGAATTTGTATATCCGATGTCGCAAACGGTATCGCGTACGATTTTTTGGTAATCGACGTTTGCCGTTGTCGTGATTTCGCCCATTACAAGGACAAAGCCGGTGGAGCATACCGTTTCGCATGCAACGCGGGCTTCCGGATCCGCCGTAAGTATTGCGTCAAGTATTGCGTCAGACACGTTGTCGCATACTTTGTCGGGATGTCCTTCGGTAACCGATTCGGATGTAAATAATCTTTTATCCATAATTCTCCTTAAATTTATGTGGATTTGTGGCTTTTTTATGTGTCTTTTTTTGTGACGCACGCGACTTTTTTAAGTCACTCTTTATCATAACTCAAATATTAATTTTGTCAAGATTTGAGAACGGACGATACATAAAAACAGGCATAAAGAATAAATAAAAAAAGAGAATTTTAGGCTTTATACCGCTTATTTTTGTTTACAAATGCGACAGATTTGTTATATAATCATTAATTAAGTATTAAGAGGAACTTGTGAGGACCGGATATGAAGGTTAGGCAAAAGATTCTGATTGCTTTTTTTGCAATCCTTTTGGTCCCGGGGATCTTGATGTTTGTTGTGGGAAAGCTGTCTATTAACAGAGTCGAAAGGAAATTAGAAACGGTAAGCGGCCATGTTTCTGTTTTGTTTGAACCGATCCGTGCGCTTACCGAGCTTACTGACAGCGAATATAACGAATTGTGCGTTACGGCGGATTTTTATCCCGAAAGATTCACATCCGATACCCGGCTCAAAAGTATCAACGATGCACTTACAAAAAAATATTCTTATCTTGCGCTCATAAAGGGCGGACAGAATTATTTTGTCGGAGATGCGGAGAATTTTGCACTTTACGGCAAAAAAATTTTAAAGGCCGTTGAAGGCGATTCGGAAATTCCGGACGGCATTGTCATTTCCGATGACAAAATCCAGCTGATTGTGAAAATGCATGAGATTACCTTTGATGACGGAGATACGGGAGCATGCTTCATTGTCACAAAGGCGTCCGAAGCTGCAGAAAAATTTATTGCCGGTATGGTGGCAAAATTTCTCATAATCTTCCTTATTTGCGCGGCCGGTACGGCTTTTCTCTACAAATGGGTCGAGGCAAGCATCATAAAGCCGCTTGACACACTAAAGGTTGCAACAAGGAAAATCGGCTCGGGTGACTTAAATTTTACCTTAAAGCGCGACAAACAGGACGAAATCGGACAGCTATGCAATGATTTTGAAGAAATGCGGCGCCATTTAAAGACACAGATAGACCAGACGGAGCATTATGAGCAGGACATCCGCGAAATGATTTCAAATGTTTCGCATGACCTAAAAACTCCTCTTACAACGATTAAGGGATATGCGGAAGGGCTTTTGGACGGAGTGGCGGATTCAAAAGAAAAACGCGACAAATACCTAAAAACGATTGTTGTGAAGGCGGGAGACATGACTCTCCTCGTTGACGAGCTTTCTTATTATTCAAAGCTTGACAACAACAAGCTCCCGTACAAATTTGAAAAGGTGAATGCGGTCGGATATTTTGGCGACTGTGCGGAAGAATATCAAACGGAGCTCGAAATGAAGGATTTTAGTGTTTCGTTTGTTTCAGAAATAGATCCTTCGACGCTTGTTGTGATCGACTGCGAACAAATCAGGCGCGTGATGAACAATATTGTGGGAAATTCGGTTAAATACCGGACAAATGATATCAGGGGTGAAATACAGATTCGTCTTACGGATTCCGGAGATTCGGTGAGAGTGTCTGTTTCGGACAACGGGATCGGAATTTCCAAAGAAGAGCAGGCACATGTGTTTGAAAGATTTTACAGAGCGGACAAATCAAGGACGTCGGGGCGCGCAGGCACCGGAATCGGACTTGCGATAGTCGAAAAAATCATAAAAGAACACAAGGGAAGGGTTTTTGTTAAAAGTGAGATCGGAAAAGGGACCACGATGTCCTTTACCATAAAGAAAGGAGAGCAGTAAAATGGCTACAAAAATACTTATAGTGGAGGACGACAATTCCATAGCGGAACTCGAGAAGGATTATCTCGAACTCGGAGGTTATGAGGTGCAGGTGCAATCCGACGGCAGGAGCGGCCTAAAGGCAGCGCTTGACGGTGACTTCGGGCTTTTGATTCTTGATATTATGCTTCCGGGTGTTGACGGCTTTGAAATTTGCAAACAGGTTCGCGAAAAGAAAAACGTGCCGATTCTCTTTGTATCGGCAAAGAAGGAAGACATCGACAAAATCAAGGGACTCGGCTACGGTGCCGACGATTATATCACCAAGCCCTTCAGCCCCAACGAGCTTGTTGCGCGTGTAAAGGCACATATCGCGCGTTATACCCGTCTTGCGGGAGATTTGGAGCACAAAAGCGAAACAATCGAAATCAGAGGCTTAAAGATCGACAAGGCTTCACGTCGTGTTTTCATAAACGGTGAAGAAAAGAACCTCACCAAAAAGGAATTCGACTTGCTCACGTTCCTTGCGGAGCATCCCGATCGTGTATACGAAAAGGAAGAGCTTTTTAACAAAATCTGGGAAATGGAATCGTACAGTGACGGCGATATCGCAACCGTTACCGTTCATATCAAAAAAATAAGAGAAAAGATAGAGGAGGATGCCACAAACCCGCAATATATCGAAACTATTTGGGGCAAGGGCTACAGATTTAAGGTATGATATCGGAACAAATGATGCGACTCGGCAAAAAGCGGTCGACGATAAGAGAAATTTTTGAATATGGAAATGCACGTGCAAAAATTGTCGGACGCGAAAACATTTTTGATTTTTCACTCGGAAATCCGAGCGTAAGTCCGCCTGATTCGGTTACACGCGAAATCAAATATTTTGTGGATACCGAAAAAGCGGACGTTCTTCACGGATATACGTCGGCGCAGGGCTTGCCTTGGGTGCGTGAAGCTATGGCGGACAGCCTTAATTCGCGTTTCGGAACGCATTTTAATGCGGATAATTTTTATATTACCGTCGGCGCCGCCGCATCCATATGCATTACCCTAAAGGCAATCGCATGTGCGGGCGACGAATTTATCGTTCCGGCGCCCTTCTTTCCGGAATACAAGTGCTGGATCGAAAATACGATAGGCTGCAAGTGCGTGCTTGTGCCTGCCGATCCCGACAATTTCCAGATAAATTTTGACGCTTTTATAAGCAGCATAACCGAGCATACAAAGGCTGTCATAATCAATTCGCCGAACAACCCGAGCGGCGCTGTTTATTCCGAAAATACAATCAAACGCCTTGCGGGGATTTTGGAAGACGCATCAAAAAAATACGGTCATACGATTTTTCTGATTTCCGACGAGCCGTATCGTGAAATAGTTTTTGACGGAATCAAGCTTCCTTTTGTGACAAAATATTACAATAATACATTTGTATGTTATTCATTTTCAAAATCGCTGTCACTTCCCGGAGAACGCTTAGGCTATGTTGTCGTTCCCGACGAAATGGATGACGCACGAGATGTTTATGCTGCCGTCTGCGGAGCGGGAAGAATACTCGGATACGTAAATGCGCCGAGCCTTTTCCAGAGAGTTTGCGCAAAGTGCGCAACTGAAACCTCGGATATTTCGATTTATCAAAAGAATCGCGATGTTTTATATAACGGACTTATTTCCATGGGATATTCGTGCGTTAAGCCCGAGGGCGCGTTTTATATGTTCCCGCGTGCTTTGGAAGAGGACGAATATGCTTTTTGCGAGCGTGCAAAGAAATATGACCTTCTCCTTGTTCCGGGAACCGACTTCGGATGTCCGGGACACGTGAGAATCGCATATTGCGTACAGACAGAAACAATCAAAAGAGCTTTGCCTGTATTTGAAAAACTTGCAAAAGAGTATGGCATCAGATAGAGAGGATATACAAAATGGACATTAAAATTACAAATATTCGCGATATTTTTCGCAGCAGGGAAAAATTTATCGGGAAGGAAGTAAACCTTGGCGGCTGGGTAAGAAGCATACGTGACTCAAAGAGCTTCGGATTTATTGTACTTAACGACGGCACGTTTTTTGAGCCGATTCAGGTTGTTTATCATGACACAATGCCAAACTTTGACGAAATTTCGCGTCTTAACGTGGGCTCTGCGGTAATCGTTACGGGTACGCTTGTTGAGACACCCACCGCAAAGCAGCCCTTTGAAGTTCAGGCGTCAAGTGTTTTTGTCGAAGGCACGTCGACACCCGATTATCCTCTCCAAAAAAAGAGACATACGCTTGAATATCTGAGAACAATTACGCATCTGCGACCCCGCACCAACACCTTTGAAGCCGTATTCAGAGTGCGTTCGCTTGCGGCATATGCAATCCACAAATTTTTCCAAGAAAGAGATTTTGTATATGTTCACACTCCCATCATTACGGGCAGCGACTGTGAAGGTGCGGGTGAAATGTTCCGTGTGACTACACTCGATCCCGAAAATCTCCCCCTTACCCCCGACGGCAAAGTCGATTTTTCGAAGGATTTCTTCAATAAGCCCGTAAATCTTACGGTTTCCGGACAATTGAACGGCGAAAATTATGCAATGGCATTCAGGAATATTTATACCTTTGGGCCCACGTTCCGTGCCGAAAATTCAAATACGACGCGTCATGCCGCCGAATTCTGGATGATTGAGCCCGAAATCGCTTTTGCGGATCTTGATGACGACATTATTCTTGCCGAAAGCATGTTAAAATATGTTATCGGCTATGTTCTCGAAAATGCGCCCGAAGAGATGAATTTCTTCAATCAATTTGTTGACACGGGACTCATCGAACGCCTGAATCACGTAATCAATTCCGAATTTGGACGTGTAACATATACGGATGCGATCAAGCTCCTTTCCGAACACAATGACGAATTTGATTACAAGGTATCCTGGGGATGCGATTTGCAAACCGAGCACGAAAGATATCTGACCGAACAGATTTTTAAGCGCCCCGTATTTGTTACGGATTATCCGAAGGACATAAAAGCATTTTACATGAAATTAAACGATGACGGAAAGACGGTTGCGGCCACGGACTGCCTTGTTCCGGGAATCGGTGAAATTATCGGCGGCAGCCAGCGTGAAGACAATTACGATGTCCTCTTAAAGAGAATGCATGAGCTTGGACTTAAGGAAGAGGAATATGAATCATATCTTGACCTTCGCAAATACGGAACAGCCCGTCATGCGGGCTTTGGACTCGGCTTTGAGCGCCTTATCATGTATCTGACCGGTATGTCAAATATCCGTGACGTAATTCCTTTCCCGAGAACAGTCAACAATTGCGAGAGGTAATAATGAATATAACCGTACAAAACGAAAAATTGCACAAGATAAACAAAGGGATGTTCGGCTTGTTTTTTGAAGACATAAATTATGCCGCAGACGGCGGACTTTATGCCGAAATGATCGAGAACAGAAATTTTGAAGCTTACAGCACAACAGGCATAAATGACGCCTATGCAAATGCCTATGACGGACTATACGGATGGTATAAATATCCGGCTGATTGCCCTTTTGTTGCGCTTGAGACGAGAACCGTTAATCCCCTGACACCCGAAAATCCGCATTATCTTCATTTGCTTTCGCGCCGTGCAAATTCGGGATTCACAAACAAGTCTTATGACGGACTTACGCTTAAGGCGGGCGAATCCTATAATGGAAAATTTTATGCGAATACGCCCGAATTTGACCGTGAAATAATTGTTTCGATAGAAAAAGACGGTGATGTGATTTTTAAAAAATCATTTCCGGCCGTAAAGGAAGACAAGTGGAAGGAATATGGCTATTCCTTTGTTTCGCCGGTTTCGGTGCGAGGCGCAAGGCTTGTTATTATGCTTTC
>CAVJHK010000001.1:80389-96980 GCA_963649295.1 Lachnospiraceae bacterium
GAATATATAGACGATGCACTTGACTTGATCGAATTCGCAAACGGAGACGTAAGCACAAAATGGGGACGAGTGAGAGCCGAAATGGGGCATCCCGCTCCCTTTAATCTTAAATTCATAGGTATCGGAAATGAACAATGGGAAACAGACAAGTCAAGATTTTTTGAGCGCTATTTAAGATTTGAAGAAGCTATTCACGAAAAATACCCGGATATGCTTTTGATTGGCTCGGCGGGCCCCGATGTTCATACTGCAAGATACGAAGCCGCCTGGAATTTTTATCGCAGGAATAAGCAAAAAAAGAACTTTGCATATGCAATTGATGAGCATTATTATATGTCTCCCGAGTGGTTCTTTACAAATACAAAATTTTATGACGATTATGACCGTGACGTAAAGGTATTTTCGGGCGAATATGCGGCTCATCCCGTGCGTACGGGTTCGGTGCAAAGCGGAAATACTTTAGTCGGTGCACTCAGTGAAGCAGCATTTTTGACGGGTGTCGAAAGAAATTCGGATGTTGTGATAATGGCTTCTTACGCACCGCTTTTTGCAAGACTGGGATATGTTCAGTGGGCGCCCGACATGATCTGGTTTAATGATGAAATCGCTTACGGTTCTCCGAGCTACCACGTTCAAAAAATGTATTCAGCAAATTCCGGTACGGATACACTTGAACATTTGCTTGATTTTGATCCGGAAGAGCAAAGAGTTTATGTAAGTTCCATATTTGATTCCGAATCAAACGAAGTGATATTAAAGGTTGTAAATGCGACGGAAGAGGATAAGGATATCGGCATTAATCTTAACGGATTTGATGCAGAGCAAGAGATTATGGTATCGCAGCTCACCGGAAATGATTTTAATGACTTTAATACGGCGGAAAATCCGAACAAGGTTGCGGAAAAGAAATTTGCTGCCAAGATTTCCGGCTCGTATGTGTTTGAAAAGAGAAGCTTTTATATTTTGAGATTTAAGGTAAAATAGGATAAAGTAAGGACTAAATAAGGACAAAAAAAGCGGCTTTTACGGAGCCGCTTTTTGTTTTCTTATGCAATCAATGCCGGACTTATGTGAAACAGTTTGAACTTATGCAAACAATTTCCCCTTTATCGGCAACAGGGCACGATAAAGTATATTCCCAACAATCCCTGCAGAAATAAATTCGCCGGCAAATACGGTCGCAAAATTTAAGATATACGGTGTGTCAATCCCATAAAACTTAAGCACAAAGGGCACAATTACGGAATTTGCGACTATTGTGGGGAGTGGCAGAAGAAACGGGATGAGTTTTTTTAAAGTTTTGTTTTTTTGGGCTTTGGAATTTGAATTCGTTTTAAGCATACGCGAAATAAGATATGTGCCTGTGGCCCCCATAAGTGTTGCGGCAGAGCCCATAATCACATCAATCATGATGCATCCGGATGCCAGATTATATAAAAAGCATCCGAGCGTTATACCCAAAATCGCACTTCCCGTAAAGAAGGGGAGAATACACAGGGCTTCCGAAATTCTCACCTGAATTGCGCCGGACGAAAGGCCGAAGGCGCCCGACAGGGCACTTAAGGCAAAATATAAGGCAGCCGTAACAGCTGCCCGAGCGTTACTCCCAAAATCGCACTTCCGGTAAAGAAGGGGAGAATGCATAGGGCTTCGGAAATTCTTACCTGAATTGCGCCGGACGAAAGACCGAAGGCGCCCGACAGGGCACTTAAGGCAAAATATAAGGCAGCTGTAACAGCTGCCCTTGTAATAAATAAAACGTGTTTGTGATCGTAAAAATTGCTTTTCATATTCGATTACTTCCTGGTTTTGTTTTGCGAGAGGAGGACTGCGAACTCTCGTGATTTGTCATTCTATCACACGACCTTGATAATTTCAAGCTCTGTTTTTCTTGAAAGATCGATAAATTCGGAGCCGACCTTTATTATGGGACGGGTGAGGCGTTTGTTTAACATTATGATATTGCCTTCGCTTCCGTTGTTCAATATGACATGTGCTCCGATTTGTGACTGCGCAATGCAGCTTAAAAAAGGCAAAAGACCGCTTACGTTATATTTTTGGTATCCGTCGTCTTCAAATGCCGTAAGCACGTCAAATGCACATATGTCATCGCGGTAGGTGCGCTTTGAGGTCATTGCGTAATAAACGTCGGCAATAGCCACATAGCTTGCATAAAGAGGTATTTCATCGCCTTTTATGCCGTCCGGATATCCCGAGCCGTCATAACGCTCGTGATGATAAAGTGCGCATTCCGAAACATATTGCGGAAGCCCGGTCTTTGAAAGTATTCCGTAGCCGAGCACCGTATGCGAACGGACTTCCTCAAGCTCGTCTTCCGTCAGTCTTCCGTTTTTGTTCAAAACTTCTTCCGAAACGGTCATTTTTCCGATATCGTGAAAAAGCGCCGCAAGCATAAGTTCGTTTAGTGCATCCGGATTCATTTGGGCCTTGATTCCGATTATTCGTGAAATTAAGGCAACTCCGACGGAATGAATATAGACGGTGTCGTCAAGGTCGCGGGCGGATTGCAAAAGCTCAAGCACGCGAAGGGTATTGCCGTATTTTTCGGATAAGGCATTTGCCTTTGTTACAAGCGCATCAAAATCATAATGCGCCGTGGGATTTATCATGAGCGACTCAAACATTTCGGACAAATCGCCGGCAATTTGCAATAATGCTTTTCTGAAATTTTTTTGTTCGGGATCGACCATATCTTTAAATGTTTTTTGGGGCTCTGTATGCAAATCGCTTTCCGTAATCAGTCTGTCCGGGATAAGAACGCTTACCGCCTGAATACCGTGCCGCATAAGAGCCTGCATTGTTCTCGGCGAAAGTATGGTATTTTTTGCGGACACAACCTTGCCTGCCCCGTCTATGGCATCCATTGCAAGAATCATTCCGGGACGTATGTCTTTTACCGGGATATTTTTGTTAAGCATAAAAAAACCTCCTTAAACCCATCTCTTATCATACTTTATTTATGATAATTTTGCAATAAAAACAATGTTTAAGGAGATATAATGTTAAATTCTATGCCGGCAAACGGCATGATATTTTGTTAGAGATCAGCTTTTGAATTTTGTTCCTCACGATATTTTTTGAGATATTTCTGGATGCGTTCGGTCGGGCTCAAGAATTCGCTGATCGAGCGGTCGTGGTTGAGCGCGTCGATAAGGAGCGCAATATATTTTGCCATTTCGGCTGTTGCATAATAGGGACGTGCAAGAAGCTCGGGCGTCTGGTATACGAGATTTGTTGTGATCATAAGATTGAAGATGCCGTCTTCGTATGCCTTGTCAAATGCAGCAAGTCCGTTTGTAAAAAGTCCGAATGTTGCGCAAAGGAAAATGCGCTTTGCGTTTCTCTTTTTTAATTCTTTTGCCGTATCAAGAAGGCTTTCACCGGATGAAATCATGTCGTCGATGATGATTACGTCCTTGCCTGTGACATCAGAGCCCAGGAATTCGTGTGCGACAATGGGATTGCGCCCGTTTACGACACGTGTGAAATCACGGCGCTTATAGAACATTCCGACGTCCGTGCCCGTTACCGAGCCAAAATATACTGCTCTTCCCATTGCGCCTTCGTCGGGGCTTATAACCATTGTATGCTGTGTGTCAAGGATGATATCGGGAACCTTCTTTAAGAGTGCCTTTATAAATTGATATGTGGGCTGTACGGTTTCGAAGGAATTTAAGGGAATTGCATTTTGAACGCGGGGATCATGTGCGTCAAAGGTGATTATCGAATCAACGCCCATATTGATGAGTTCCTGGAGTGCGAGAGCACAGTCAAGAGATTCGCGTGCACTTCTTTTGTGCTGGCGGCCTTCATAGAGAAAAGGCATGATAACCGTGATTCTGCGTGCTTTGCCGCCGACTGCGGCAATAAGTCTTTTGAGATCCGAAAAATGATCGTCAGGGGACATGTGATTTTCGTGTCCGCTTACGTTGTATGTGATGGAGTAATTTGTGATGTCGACAAGGAAATACAAATCATCGCCGCGAACGGTTTCTTTGATTAAACCTTTTGCTTCGCCCGAACCGAATCTCGGACATTCGGCATTTACAAGATAGGATTCCTTTTTGTAATTTTCGAAGTTGATCGTGTCCATTTCGTCATGTACACGTCCGCTTCTCCATTCGACGATATAATCGTCAACCTCTTTTGCGATGCCGGAACAGCTCTTTAGGGCGATGATTCCGAGCTTTCCGACCGGAATGGTGTTCCAAATTTCATCCTGTGACATTTTTGATCCTCCGTATATTTTATTGTTTGTATGCATGCAAAAAGCGCTTTTTTTAAAAAAAGGCTTTTTTGCCGCGACAAACTTTATCTCAGAAATTATTGTTTGTCAAGTATGTAAAACAAGCTGTTTAATTTGAATTTTTTTCACGTCTTACCGTTTGCCTTATGTCATTACCATAAAAATGCAAGGTTTGATAATATCCCTGAATACGTGAAGTGGTTCTTTCTCCGTAGGTATCCTTGAGCTTCATAAAATCCATGTTTGTGGAAATGATTGTTGAACGGTTTTGGTTTAGGCGCTCATTAATGCATACAAAAAAGTTTGATATCGAAAATTCGCTTATGAGCTCAGAACCGAGATCGTCGATGATAAGAAGATCGGTATCAAAAATATAACTTCTTGTGTCTGATTCCGTATCTCCTGAGCGCTTTTTCAAAAAATTTCCGAGAGCCGAAAAAAGCTCGGGAGCGGTCAGATACAGAACCGTATGATTTTTTTTGATGATTTCGTTTGCGATGCAGTGCGAAAGATATGTCTTTCCGAGACCCGCATTTCCGAACATAAAAATGTTGCCGTGCTTTGTATCAAAATCACGAACAAAATTTTTGGATGTCATAAGCGCCGCACGGGCAAGTGTAAGAGAATCCGCTTTGAACAAAGGATCCCTAAGATTCTCGTCATAAAATCTCAAGGAAAAATCATCCAGGGTGACATCCTTAAGCGACAGGTTGATATTTGATTCGGAATAAATCAGATTTATTTCTTTTTGCCTGAAGCAGCGGCATTTTTTGTTGCTGACAAAGCCCGTATCGCGGCAAACGGGACAAATATAAATATTTGTGAGGTAATCCGCCGGAAAGTTGTTTTTTGTAAGCAGCTCGGCTTTTTTTTGCATAACCGAATCGATTTCTTTTTTTAGGTTGACCGAAAAGGGCTCGTTAAACAATTCCGCTTTTGCATAATCCATCGAAAGCGAGATTATTCTGTCGGAAAGTGCCTTGTATTCGGGGATTTTTGTCTGTATCTCATTGAGACGTGCGTCATAAAGCTCCGCGGCATTTTTTCGACGGATCTGATACAAATTTATGATTTTGTCGTATTGGTCATTTGTGAGAGCCATAAAATTCCTTTTTGTGGATATAGATGCTATGGTATTGCTGCAAAAACGTTTTGCTTTTTGTAATGTGTTAGTTGGCCTCGTCAAGAAGCGCCCTTAAGGACTCGTTGACAAGCTCGTTTGACATATTCTGCATCTCGTCGCCCGTATAATCGCGCTGGTTGTATCTTTGGTTGTAATTTTCGGCGGAACGCGAAAGTGAAGCGGACTTTTTGTAGGACTTTGACGCGGAGGCGGCAGAGGGCTTATTTTTGTCATATTCTGCGATATCGGAAAGAGTTGTGATATTTTCTGCTTTCCAGCTTGTCAGAATTTTGTCGGCATATTCAAAGCTCGGCCGGTTTGTATATTTGAGAGACCTGTCACAGGCTTCCTTTATGACTTCCGGCAAAAAGGCGCCATTTTGCCAGCCTTCGACATATTTTAATTCTCTGTCTCCGAGAGTGCGGTTTAGTCCGAATGCTTTTGTGACGGCTGAAACGATATGGTTGTATTTTTGCAAATATATTCTTGCCTCATCCACGGTTTTTATGTTGTTTTGGTGCCAATTTATCGCAACCTTTTGGATATAGGAGGTTTTCTTTTTGTTGAGGCCTATGCATGTTTCATATAAGAAAAGCAAAAGCTCTTCCGAAAAACAGAGGTCACGGCTTATATATACAACAAGGTTAAAATCGTCGGGGCTTAATGTATGTCCGTAATATGCCTGGACGGCATTCAAAATTACCGACATGTTTTTGGATTCCATGCATTCGGTAAGCTCGTCGGCGGTAAATTCGTGATAGGCGGGCGCTGCCGGAATTTTGCTGCCGGATTCTGTGACATCCTGAGTGTTTTCTCTTTGCGGTTCTGATGCATGCTTTTTTGAAGCGGAATCGTCAGTACCGGGTCGCACGGGATTGTGAATCGAAATAATGGGATTTGCCTGAGAAATCCGTGATTTTTTTGCATCGGAGGTGTCATTCAGGTCAAGGAATTTGATTCTTTGTATTTCTTTGCCGTCAAAATCCAATGACAATATTCCGCGCTTTTCCCAATATTTGAGTGCGCGCGTGATATCGCCCTCCGTGTCTTCAAAAAAATCTGCCGCCGAGGATACGGAAAAAGATTTGCCGTTACCCGAGAGGCAGCGAAGAAGATAAAGATATACCTTTACATAGGAACCGTTTGCCGATGCAAGATATTTGTCTATAAAAACATTGGAAACATTTGTTGTGGTATTTTCGTGTTCGAAACTTAACAATATATCGCTCATAAAGTGATTTGCTCCCCTTTTGTAATCCCCGGTAACTGTCGTGTGCATTATACCATACCGAAAGCCCGCGGCTTTCTTTTATTTTTTTGTCCTTGTTCATATACCAAAAATGTGGATATTGTGGATAAAAAAATACTTGACAAAGCCTGTTGGGGCAATATTCATAAGGGTAAATTTTGATTTAAAATTTTCCGTCTGATGTGGATAATGTGGAAAACCTTTCGTTCAAAAGCTCTTCACCAACGTTTACAACGTTTCCGGCGCCCATGGTTATCAACATATCATTGTTGATTAAAAATGTCTTCAAAAAATTTTCAATTTTTTTAAATGTCGAAAAATAGTATACTTCCTTACCTTTTTGCTTCAATAAGTCATATATTGACATAGACGAAACGGATCCGTCGTCGATTTCCCTTGCCGCATAAATGTCTGCGAGAACAATTACGTCGGAAAGCGAAAGAGCATCCGCAAATTCGTGCAAAAATGCCTTTGTGCGGCTGTATGTGTGCGGCTGAAAAACCGTCACGATTCTCTTTTTGTAAGCGCGGGCAGAGGTTAACGTTGCCTTTATTTCCGAAGGATTGTGCGCATAATCGTCGATTACGGGAATTGTGCCAAAAAAACCTTTTGGTTCAAAGCGTCTTTTTGCGCCCGAAAATACGGCACAGGTTTCTTTTATTACGGAAAAAGGCACAGAGTAATTAAGAGCCATCAGTATTGCCGCAAGCGAATTTGAAACGTTGTGGCGTCCGATGAGATTAAGCGCAATTTGCCCCATGGGTTTGCCCTCAAAATATAAGTCGTAGCTTCCGCGCCCGCATTCGTCATAGGTTATGTTTGCGGCGGCTAAGGTAAAGTCTGAAACATGTGAAGTGCAATCTTCAATAAGGCCATATGTTTTTATATTGCATTTTGTGTCCTTAAAGAGTTCTTTGTAATTGGGGATTTCGGAATTAATAACGGCTGTTCCTGTATCCGGTACAAGGAAAGAAAATTTTTTAAACGAATTTCTTATGTCGTCTAAGTCCTTAAAAAAGTCGAGATGATCCTCCCTTATATTAAGTATGATTATGTCCGTCGGCGAAAAATCAAGGAACGAGTTTGTGTATTCGCAGGACTCTGCAACAAAATAATCTTCGCTTCCTATCTTAAAATTGGTATTGAGCGCGGGGATAATTCCGCCGACCGATATTGTCGGATAAAGGCGGGCGTTTTCAAGTATCATCGAAAGCAAAGAAGTGGTTGTGGTTTTTCCGTCCGTTCCGGAAATTCCGACCGCATGACGGTAATGCTTCATTATCATTCCCATTAGCACACCGCGTGTGATAAGCGGAATTTGTTTTGTTTTTGCCGCAATGATTTCGGGATTGTTGTTAGAAATTGCTCCCGTATAAATTACCGCATCCGTGTCATTAGTTATATTTTTTTCAAAATGGCCTTTTGAAATTATTGCTCCGTGAGCTATGAGATTCTCGGTAATTTCGTTTGAGGCTTCGTCCGATCCCGATATTTTGAAGCCTTTTGAAAGTAAGAGAAGAGCGAGCCCGCTCATCGATATTCCGCCGATTCCGACAAAATGAATGTGTGCGGGGGTATTTAAATCAAATTTATACATGGCATGCTTCCTTAAAATGAATATTTACTTGTTTCTTTGAATACTCAGACATTATAAGATTCCCAAAACAAAAAATCAAGAAACCGAACGCAGACCTATATACCGAACGCGGACTTACATATCAAACACAGACCCAAATAACGAATACAGCTCCAAATACCGAACGCGGGTCTGTATACCGAACACAGACTTATATCAAAAAAATCAAAACATCAAAATATCCCAATTTTTTCTTGACAGAACGTATAAAAAGTTATATTATCAAACAAAGTTTTCGAAAATTATCGAAACTTTTGGAGAAACGGAAAGAAAACCGGCATGGGGTTTACATGCAATCGGAGGATAAAATGGAAAAAAATTCAAGAGAGCTTTCACGTGGGGCGGGTGTTCTTATGCCCATAAGCTCGCTTCATTCGCCTTACGGAATAGGCACGTTTGGAGCGGCAGCATACGAGTTCGCGGATTTCTTAAAGAAGTTCGGCGCAAAATACTGGCAGGTGCTTCCCATAGGACCCACAAGCTATGGCGACAGCCCTTATCAGTCGTTTTCGGCATTTGCGGGAAATCCCTATTTTATCGATCTCGATATGCTGATTGACGAGGGTCTTTTGGACAGGGAAGAAGTGGCACAAAAAAATTGGGGCGAAGATCCGACGGACGTCGATTATGCGCTTATATACGAAAACAGATTCGAGGTTCTTTACTCCGCTTACACTCGAAGCAATCATAAGACAACGCGCGAATACAAAAAATTTGTAAAGGATAATTCCTTCTGGCTTAGTGATTACGCCTTTTATATGGCTGTAAAGGAAGAGCACGGCGGGCGCTCCTGGCAGGAGTGGGAAGAGGATATAAAGAAAAGAAATCCCGATGCCGTTTCTTCCTATATGAATAAATGCGCCGACAGAATCGATTTCTGGAAGTTTTTGCAATACGTGTTCGACGCACAGTGGAACAAACTCAAAAAATACGTAAATTCCCTCGGGATCGAAATAATCGGTGACATTCCGCTCTATGTTGCTCTCGATTCGGCGGACGTATTCGTACATCCCGAGCTTTTTGAATTAGACGAGGATTTGAGGGAAATCAATATTGCGGGAGTTCCGCCCGATATGTTTTCGGCTACGGGTCAGCGCTGGGGAAATCCCATTTACCGCTGGGACGTAATGGAAAAGACAGGCTTCAAATGGTGGGCAGAACGCATGAAATCGTCGGGGTCCCGCTACGATGTCGTTCGTATCGACCACTTTATCGGAATCGTGAATTATTGGTCGATTAAGTCGTCCTGTCCCACGGCGATTGACGGCGAATGGATTAAGGGGCCGGGCGAAAAGCTCACCAAAATGTTTAACCGCGTGATTCCCGACACAAAGCTTATTGCAGAGGACCTGGGCGTTCTTACCGAGCCCGTAAAGGAGCTTATAAATAAGAACAATTATCCGGGGATGAAGATACTTGAGTTTGCGCTTGATGCTGAGCCTGATAATCCTTATCTTCCCCATAATTATACATCCGACAATATAATTGTTTATATAGGAACGCATGACAATGAAACGCTTGCGGGTGCTCTTCTTTCGACAACCGTTTCCAATATCAGAAAGCTTATGAATTATTACGGAGCGGCGCGTGAAACGGAGCTTCCCAAAAAAATGATTCGTGCGGCATATGCGTCAGTCGGAAGAGTATGTATTTTGCAAACGCAGGATTTGCTCGGACTTGACAACAAAGCCCGCACAAATTTTCCGTCAACGATCGGCGGAAACTGGCGTTTCAGAATCACAAAGGAAGAACTTATGTCGATTGACGCAGCATATTACAAGAAGCTTGCGGAAACCTACGGACGTATATAGATTGTACAAAAAACAGGAGGCAATATGGAAGATTTTAAAACATGTGTAAAGGAAGCTCTTAAAATAAATTACGGGAAAACGGTTGAAAATGCCACAACACGCGAGCTTTATGCGGCTGTTGCGGATGCTTCGATTACCGGTATGGGACATGATTTTGCCATAAAAGCCCTGACGGCTCCGGGCAAAAGGGTTTCTTATCTCTCGGCGGAATTTTTGATAGGAAGACTTACATACAACAATCTCTTGAATCTCGGGCTTCTCGGAAAATATACCGAGCTTATGGACGAAGCAAAAAGAGATCCGGGCGAGCTCACAGAATTGTCTGATCCCGCTCTCGGAAACGGCGGACTCGGACGTCTTGCCGCGTGCTTCCTTGATTCCGGCGCAACTCTCTCACTTAATCTAAACGGCTACGGAATCAGATACAGATACGGACTTTTTAAGCAGACTATTGAAGACGGTTTTCAGACGGAAGCGCCGGATGACTGGACTCTCGACGGCGATCCCTGGTCTGTAAGATGCGATGCGGACAAGGTAAAAATTCACTTTAGGGACATGGATATTTATGCCGTTCCTTATGATATGCCCATTATCGGTTACGGCGGAAAAAAGATAAATACGCTTCGTCTTTGGAGTGCCGAGCCCGTAAATGAGTTTGATTTTGAGCTTTTTAACGATCAAAAATATGAAAAGGAAGCACGTGCGCGCTCTGCCGCTTTTGCGATTTCTGCGGTTCTTTATCCGAATGACACGACGATCCAAGGGAAACGCCTAAGACTTCGCCAGCAATATTTTTTCTCGAGCGCATCCGTACAGGATATGGTTCGTGCCTACAAAAAGGAATTCGGAAACAATTTTAAGAAATTCGGTGAAAAATATGCGATTCAGCTTAACGATACGCACCCGACCATTGCTATCCCCGAGCTTATCCGTATTCTTGTTGAAGAAGAGGGCATGACATTTAAGGCAGCGCTCAAGGTGGCAAAGGAGACCTTTGCATACACAAATCACACAATCATGGCGGAAGCGCTTGAGAAGTGGGATGTAAAGATGTTTAAGGAACTGGTTCCGGAGGTTTATAAATACGTTCGCATGATTGAGCATGCGGCGGAAAAGGAACTTATGGGGCTTGACCTTACGCCTTTCACACTTGACAATTACCGTATAATTGACAATAACGTCATTCATATGGCAAGAATGGCAATTTATGCAAGTCATTCCACAAACGGCGTTGCGGCAATCCATACGGAAATTTTGAAAAACGATGCCTTAAAAGAGTGGTATCATATCTATCCCGAAAGATTCAACAATAAGACAAACGGCATTACGCAGCGCCGCTGGCTTGCACTTTGCAACGGCGAGCTTACGGGCTTCATAAGTGACATGATAGGAAAGAATTTTGTCACAGATCTTGATGAGCTTAAAAAACTTATGCCTTATGCGGATGACGAAAATGTCATCAGGAAGTTTAACGAAATAAAGCATATCAAAAAGGCACAGCTTGCAAAATATATCGAGGAAAAGGAAGGAACACGGATTAATCCCGATTTTATATTCGATATTCAGATAAAGCGGCTTCATGAGTACAAGAGACAGCTTTTAAACGCTTTTTCGATACTTGATATTTATTACGGCTTAAAAGACGGCAGAATAAAGGACTTTACGCCCATGTGCTTTATATTCGGCGCAAAAGCGGCTCCGGGATATTATAGGGCAAAGGGCATAATCAAATATATCAACGAAATCGGACGCATGATCAATTCGGATCCCGACATGAAGGACAAGCTTAAGGTTGTTTTTGTGCAAAATTACAATGTTTCTTATGCCGAAAAGCTTTGTACGGCAGCGGATATTTCCGAGCAGATTTCAACCGCCGGAACGGAGGCGTCGGGCACGGGCAACATGAAGCTTATGCTTAACGGTGCCGTAACCCTCGGAACATATGACGGCGCAAACGTTGAAATTGTTGCGGAGGCGGGCGAAGAAAACAATTATATCTTTGGAAAGCGAGTTGAGGAAATCGAGGCGCTTAAGGAGAACGGCTACAATTCGAGAGCGATTTACGAGGAGAACTCACGGCTTAAGCGTGTTGTCGATACGCTTGTTGACGGTACGTTTACGGACAACGGCACAGGAATGTTTAGGGAACTTTATACGTCGCTTCTTGACGGCGCTTCATGGCACAAGCCCGATCACTACTTTATCTTTGCGGATTTTGATTCGTATGTTGACGCAAAATTAAAAGCAAACCGGGATTATAAGGACAGGCTCGCATTCGGCAAAAAGTGCTTTATCAATGTTCTATCCGCCGGCAAGTTCTCGTCGGACAGAACAATAGAGGATTACGCAAAGGAAATCTGGGGCGTGTTATAAATTATCGGACCGATTGGATATTTTTAGTGCATGTTATGGATTTATGCGGTAAGTTAAATATTTGCGCGAGAGGGCTGCGGGAAATTTTTCCGCAGCCTTTTCGCTTTGTAACTTTACCTTGACAAAATATAATTTTTTATTTAAAGTTAATTCAGTATGCCTTGAGATACAGGAATCAAGATGATACATCTATTTAAGAAATTTTGCTTTCGCCGCAAGGCTTTTTAAGTGTAAAATTTTGATTATTGTATATCGCGGTAAATCGTGGCATGCAGGTTTTATTTAAGGAGGAGCGCGCAAAGGGTGCGCGTTAATAATTTTATGGCTAACGAACAGACAAAAAAGATGGTTGAAGAAATCACTTCCATGAAGGAGGATTTCGCACAGTGGTACACGGATGTGGTCAAAAAGGCCGAGCTTACCGATTATTCTTCGGTCAAGGGATGCCTTGTTATCAAGCCTTATGGCTATGCTATCTGGGAAAACATCCAGCATGAGCTTGACAGAAGATTTAAGGAAACAGGCGTCGAAAACGTTTATATGCCCATGTTTATTCCGGAAGGTCTTCTTGAAAAGGAAAAGGATCACGTCGAAGGCTTTGCGCCGGAGGTCGCATGGGTGACGACGGGCGGCATGCAGCCTTTGCAGGAACGTCTTTGCGTGCGTCCCACTTCGGAAACGCTTTTTTGCGATTTATATAAGGATATTGTAAAATCCTACCGCGACCTTCCCAAAGTATACAATCAATGGTGCTCGGTTGTCAGATGGGAAAAGGAAACAAGACCTTTTTTGCGTTCAAGAGAATTTTTGTGGCAGGAAGGCCATACCGTTCATGCAACCGCAGAAGATGCCGAGGCACGCACGATTAGGATGCTTAATCTTTATGCCGATTTTTGCGAGGATTATCTTGCGATTCCCGTTGTTCGCGGTCAAAAGACAGAAAAAGAAAAATTTGCGGGAGCTCTCGCAACATATACGATAGAAGCACTCATGCATGACGGAAAAGCGCTCCAGTCCGGCACAAGCCACAACTTCGGCGATGGCTTTGCGCGCGCTTTCGGCATTCAGTATACCGATAAGAATAACCGGCTTCAATATGCATTCCAGACGTCATGGGGAATGTCAACACGTATAATCGGCGCAATAATAATGGTTCACGGAGACGATTCGGGGCTTGTACTGCCTCCCCGTGTTGCACCCATACAGGTTATGGTTATTCCCGTTCAGCAGCAAAAGGCGGGAGTACTTGATGCGGCTCTCAAATTAAAGGAAAGAATTTCGGGAGTTGCGCGTGCGGCAATCAACGATTCGGACAAGACTCCGGGCTTTAAATTTGCCGATTCCGAAATGCGCGGTATTCCTGTAAGAGTTGAAATAGGCCCCCGTGATATTGAGAACGGCGTGTGTGTAATCGTAAGACGTGATACAAGAGAAAAGATCACAGTTTCTCTGTCGGAAATCGAAACAAAGATTCCGGAAATCCTTGAAGAAATTCAGCATGATATGTATGAACGCGCAAAAATGCATCGTGACAGCCATATCTTTGACGCACATTCTTATGATGAATTAAAGGAAATTTCCGTTACGCGTCCGGGCTTTATACGCGCCATGTGGTGCGGCGACAGGGCATGTGAGGAAAAGATAAAGGATGAGCTTTCGGTATCGTCACGCTGCATGCCGTTTAACGATAAGGAGCAGATTTCGGACACCTGCGTATGCTGCGGACGTCCGGCTCACAAGCTTGTTTATTGGGGAAAGGCATATTAAAAAATTAAATGCATATAAATTTGCCGTCTGATGTAAAAAAAATATTGAACATTCTGAATCACGCGGGATATGAAGCTTTTGCGGTCGGAGGCTGCGTAAGAGATTCGGTGCTCGGGATTCTGCCGTACGACTGGGACATAACAACGTCTGCGGATCCTTATGCCGTAAAAAAGCTTTTTTTGCATACCGTTGACACGGGACTTAAGCACGGCACGGTAACCGTGCTTATGAATCATGTGGGATACGAAGTCACAACCTATCGCATTGACGGCGAATATAAGGATGCAAGGCATCCCGAAAAGGTTATTTTTACAAAAAATCTTGAAGAAGATTTAAAACGCCGCGATTTTACGATAAATGCGATGGCATATAATGACACTCTCGGATTAATTGACCTGTTTGGCGGGGAAAAAGACTTAAAAGAGGGAATAATAAAATGTGTCGGCGATCCCGAAAAACGTTTTACGGAAGACGCGCTGCGGATACTGAGAGCCTTCCGCTTTGCGGCAAGGTTTGGCTTTAAAATAGATTTGGGCACACTTGAGGCGGCATATAAAATCGCCGGAAACATAAAAAAAGTAAGCATAGAAAGAATACGTGAAGAATTAAATAAAATTCTCATGTCCGACAATCCGGATATGCTGATAAAAGCATACGAAACGGGAGTGACCGGTAATTTTATTTGGGAATTTGATAATTTGTCCCATAAAGATGCGGTGTGCAGTATGATAAAAAATGCCGGAAACGGGTATCTTATAAAATATCCGGAATCCGCGCAAAAAAATATTTTGATTCTTAAATGGGCGGTGCTTACGGCATATTGTATATGTGCGGGCAGGGCGGAAAGCAGCGCAGGAAACGGCACAGGAAACGGCACCTCAAAAAATTGCCGCTTAAAAAAAAGTATCCCTAAAAATTGCAATTCGGATGGTGATGCCGACAAGCTCAACACCTTTCTTAACCGTTTCAAATTTGACAATTATTCAAAGCATTGCATAAAAACGCTGAGTGAATATGTTTTTTGTGATATGACGGACTTTAATGCGGCGGACATGAGAATTCTTATGAGCAAAACAGGTAAGGATCTGTGTCCGATGCTGTTTGAATTAAAGCGAGTGACCGGTACGGAAAAATATAATGAAACAATATCCGGCACCGTAAATATGCAAAATGACACAAATTCTGCGAATGACAAAAATACGCAAAATGACACAAATGCGCAAAATGGCACAAATTTGCGAGATGACACAAATTTAAACGAATATGAAAAGCTCACTCGGTTGTATGACGAAATCATAAAAAACAACGATTGTACGTCTGTTTCTGAGCTTTGTATTACGGGGCGCGATTTGATAGGCGCGGGAATTCCTGCGGGGCCCATGGTCGGTGAAATATTAAAAAAACTTCTGGATGAAGTTATGAAGGACCCAAGCCTCAACCAAAAAGCGGAATTATTAAAAAGAGCAAAGCGCTTTTAATTTTGGTAAAAAAAATCTTTACCTCACGCTTAGGTCTGAGGTGGGCGTTATGATAAATTCAAAAGGCGTTAAAAATGGCGGACACCAAAGGGAAAAACGGTATAACCGATAAAAACAGCATAACGGATAAAAACAAAAGGCATCCCGATATTTTTTCAAAAAAAGCTTCGGTACTTTTTGTATGTATTTTTGCGGCACTTGTGATATTTACGGTGTCGTTTGTTTTAAAAGGGGCGGGAACCCCTAAAAAGACGGCAGAAGTTTCCAAAATCACGGGGACTAAAGCACCAACGGCAAATCCTACATTAATGCCCTATACGGCAATTGTTCTAAATGTGGATAAGGACTCAAAGCATATTACTTTTCACAATGCCGAAAACGATACCGAATTTGAGCTGTCATATGACGGCGCATCAAAGTTTTACGGTGAATACGGAACGCAAATCACGGCGGGAGTATTGGAAATCGGGGATTTGCTTAATGTCACGGTGCGCCTTTACGACAATACAAAAATCGACAAGGGAACGGCACTTACGGACACCTGGGAATATAAGCGTGTTGACGACCTTGTTTTAAATACGGAAGAAAAGTATCTTACAATCAAAAAAACGAATTATAAATTTTCGGATGATTTGTGTATTTTGAGCAACAATAAAAAAATAACAATATCCGACTTAAATACATCGGCGGACAAATATACAATAAGAGGAAAAGGCGAATATGTATATGAAATTATCGTTACGACAGGTCACGGGACGCTTGTTCTTTTAAATTCCGGGGATTATGCCGGCGGCACGATAATGCTCGGGCAAAAATATATGTTTGATATTACGGGAAACGGAACATATGTTGTGAGAGAAGGAACATACGATATGCAAATCATATAC
>CAVJHK010000001.1:97025-114666 GCA_963649295.1 Lachnospiraceae bacterium
AATAAAACGGTTGACATAGTGCGTGATGATGTTGTATATTTTGACTTTTATAAAAATTGATATTTAGGTCCGAATATTTTGCAATCGTCCTTGGCGCATGACCGCATTCTGGCTGTTGTATTGCGCTGCTTTTATATGAGCAAGTAACGATATATGAGCAAGTAACGATATATTAGCAAGTAACGATATATGAGCAAGTAACGAGGCAGATTGCAAATATCATTGACGTGCATTTGGGAGGTATTAAAATGCGTGATTATAAAAAATTGTACGAAGAGTGGCTTGAAAGCTCCGTATTCAGCTCCGAAACAAAAGAAGAATTAAAGAATATACAAGGTAACGAAGACGAAATCCGTGAACGCTTTTATAAGGATCTTGAGTTTGGTACGGGCGGATTGCGAGGCATAATCGGAGCCGGCACAAACCGCATGAATATTTATACGGTACGCCGTGCTACCCAGGGACTTGCCAATTATATCAAAAAAATGAATGCCTGCGAAAAGGGCGTTGCGATTGCATTCGATTCACGTCATATGTCTCCGGAATTTGCCGATGAAGCCGCATTGTGTCTCAACGCAAACGGCATAAAGGCATATGTTTTTTCGTCACTTCGTCCGACGCCTGTACTTTCTTTTGCTGTACGTTATCTTCATGCGACGGCGGGAATCAATATTACGGCAAGCCACAATCCGCCGGAATACAACGGATACAAGGTTTATTGGGAAGACGGCGCTCAGATTGTTTATCCCCATGACACAAATATATTAAAGGAAGTTGCGGATATTACGGATTTTGGTTCGGCACTTACCATGAACAAAGAAACAGCCGTAAAGCAGGGACTTTACAATGTAATAGGCAGTGATCTTGATGATGCCTATACAGAA
Organism: Lachnospiraceae bacterium; assembly: GCA_963649295.1. GTDB lineage: Bacteria > Bacillota > Clostridia > Lachnospirales > Lachnospiraceae > RGIG3528. The sequence goes on from CAVJHK010000001.1 coordinate 97,910, forward strand.
ATATTAAAAAAGCTTGTCCTTCGCCCTGAAGCAATCAAAGCTACCGCCGACAGCCTAAAAATAGTTTATACACCTCTTCACGGAACGGGAAACATTCCCGTAAGACGGGTGCTTTCGGAGCTCGGATTTAAGAATGTATATGTTGTGCCTGAGCAGGAAAAGCCGGACGGCAATTTCCCAACGGTATCTTATCCCAATCCCGAAGCAAAAGAAGCTTTTGCGCTCGGTCTTAAACTTGCCCGTGAAAAGGATGCGGATCTTGTGCTTGCAAACGATCCCGATGCCGACAGACTCGGAGTTTACGTTAAGGATACAGTCACAAACGATTATATACCGCTTACGGGAAATATGTCGGGGTGCCTCCTTGCAGATTATGAAATTATGTCGATGCAGGAAAAAGCGCACTCCCTTCCCAAAGACGGCGCACTCATTACAACGATTGTTTCAACCAATATGGCGCATGCGATTGCGGATTATTATAAGGTTGATTATTATGAGGTGCTTACGGGCTTTAAATTCATCGGCGAAAAGATGCGTGAATTTGAAGAAAAGGGATACGGCACATATCTGTTCGGATTTGAAGAAAGCTACGGCTGTCTTATCGGCGATCACGCGCGCGACAAGGATGCCGTTGTTGCCACAATGGCTCTTTGCGAGGCAGCGGCATATTATAAGACCAAAAACATGACGCTTTGGGATGCCATGCTTTCGCTTTATGAGAGATACGGATTCTATAAGGACGACATTATTTCGGTTACGATGAAGGGAATCTCGGGACTTGCCAAAATCGGAGAAATTATGGAAGAGCTCCGTAATAATCCCTTGTCGGAAATTGACGGCTTAAAGGTGCTCGCCGTTCGCGATTACCAAAAGGACGTAAGGCGTGATTTTCATACTGGTGCCGAAACCAAAACCGGGCTTCCCATATCCAATGTCCTTTATTATGAGCTTGAAAACGATTATTATGTATGCGTTCGCCCGTCCGGCACCGAGCCCAAGATAAAGCTTTATTTCGGAGTCAGGGGTGAGTCGCTCACGGATGCGGCAGATAAACTTTCTTCACTCGGAAAAGCCGTAAAGGAACTTTTGGAGCGGATGTAAGATAAACATAACATAAATCGGAGCGGAAACCGGTATAGGATAAACCGAAGCCGGGTTCGGCATAACATAAATCGGAGCAAGAATGATAAAATACGTACTTGTCGACCTTGACGGAACGCTTGTAAATTCCTGTGAAGGCGTCACAAAAAGCATAAAATACGCGCTTGAATCCATGAATATTGATTGTCCGGATTTAAATGCCCTAAAAAAATACATAGGTCCGCCGATCACATGGTCGTTTGCGGATGCGGGCGTTTTGGATGCGGAAGTGAACAATGCCATAAAAAAGTACCGTGAGCGGTATGAGGCAGTGGGACTTTTTGAAGCGGAAGTATATAAAGGTATTCCGGAACTTATGAAGTCGCTTCGGGATGCAGGGAAAAAGCTTATTCTTGCGACGTCAAAGCCCTTAAATTATGCGGTTAAGGTAATGGAGCATTTTGAGCTTGACGTGTTTTTTGACGATTTATGCGGAGCCGGCTCCGACACGGAGCGAAATACAAAAGCGGATGTTGTGCATTATATTATCGAAAAGCATAACATAAGCGATTTAAACGAAGCTCTGATGCTTGGAGATACCAGGTTTGACGTGCAGGGAGCGGCGGCGTGCGGCATCAAAACACTCGGTGTTCTTTGGGGCTTCGGTGATATGACGAGCTTAATGCAGGCAGGTGCGGTAGGAGTTACAGAGACACCTATTGAAGCGTACAAAAAAATTATCGAAATGAATTAAAGCGGGGGCAAAATACCTTTTAACTTCATTAGTCATAGGAAGCTAAAAACCAACTTCCGATAAGTTGTATATTAGGAAGCTAAAAACCGACTTCCGATAGATTATATTTATAAGGAGGAAAAATTATGAGCAGTTTTTATGTGCCCGAGGGCTACAGATCCGAGCTCGGCGTAAAGGAAACACAAGGCGCGATCAAGCACCTTAAGGATTATTTTGAGAGACAGTTGTCAAAACAGCTTAATCTGACGCGTGTCAGCGCACCTCTCTTTGTGACACCGGAATCCGGACTGAACGACAACCTAAACGGCGTTGAGCGCCCCGTCAAATTCGGCATTAAGGAGCAGGGCGACCGTGAGGTTGAAATCGTACATTCCCTTGCAAAATGGAAGAGAATGGCACTTAAAAAATATAATTTTTCCTACGGCGAAGGGCTTTATACCGATATGAACGCAATCCGCCGCGATGAAGATACGGATAATGTTCATTCGATATTTGTCGACCAATGGGACTGGGAAAAGATAATCCTAAAGGACGAAAGAAACATTGAAACGCTTAAGTCAACCGTCCGCAAGGTTTATTCGGCTCTTCGCGAAACAGAGCATTATATCGCAAACAAATACGATTACATAAAAGAAATTCTTCCGAAGGAAATTTCCTTTGTGACAACGCAGGAACTGGAGAATATGTATCCGAATCTCACCCCAAAGGAACGCGAAACGGAAATCACACGTCTCAAGGGTGCCGTGTTTATTATGCAAATAGGAGACAAGCTTTTGTCCGGCGAAAAGCATGACGGACGTGCTCCTGACTATGACGACTGGTCCCTGAACGGCGACATAATCGTTTATTATCCGGTGCTTGGGACGGCGCTCGAGCTTTCGTCGATGGGAATAAGAGTTGACGAAACAGCACTTGCTGAGCAGCTAAAAAAAGCGGGATGCGAAGAGAGAATAAATCTTCCTTTCCAAAAGGCAATTATTGAAAAGAGCCTTCCCTATACCGTCGGCGGAGGAATAGGACAAAGCAGAATATGCATGTTTTTCTTGAGAAAAGCGCATATCGGCGAGGTCCAGGCGTCGATTTGGACGGATGAAACAATAAAAGAAGCAGAAGAAAAAGGAGTGATGCTTTTATAAGCATCACTTTTTTTGCCATATAGGAAATTTTATCCCCGCAAGATTCACAAGGTATTTACCACACAATATTCATAATTTATTCATTTACAAAGCGCATAAAAAATGTTAAACTTTCGACAAAACGGCTTTATGATGTGATATGAGGATTCGGATATTTATTATCATCCGTGTCATATTATATAAAGCCCAAATTTTAGGAGGAAACAATATGTCCAGAGCAAAACAATCAATGGACGGCAATACAGCTGCGGCTCATGTGGCCTATGCATTTACGGATGTTGCCGCAATCTATCCGATTACTCCCTCCAGCCCGATGGCAGACTACGTAGATCAGTGGTCGGCACAGGGCCAGGAAAACATTTTCGGTAACAAGGTAAAGGTTGTTGAAATGCAGTCCGAAGCAGGCGCTGCAGGTACCGTTCACGGCTCACTTGCCGTAGGTGCTCTTACAACAACATTCACCGCATCGCAGGGTCTTCTTCTTATGATCCCCAACATGTATAAGATTGCCGGCGAGCAGCTTCCGTGCGTATTTGATGTATCCGCACGTACCGTTGCAACACAGTCGCTCAACATTTTCGGTGATCATTCCGACGTTTATGCATGTCGTCAGACGGGCTTCGCAATGCTTTGCGAAACAAACCCTCAGGAAGTTATGGATCTTTCGCCCGTTGCACACCTTGCATCAATCGAAGGCAAAGTTCCTTTCCTTAACTTCTTCGACGGATTCCGTACATCTCACGAGATCCAGAAGATCGAAAAGTGGGATTATGCCGACTTAAAAGAGATGTGCAACATGGATGCAGTCAAAGCATTCCGTGAGCATGCACTCAATCCCGAGCATCCCGCAATGCGCGGTTCCCACGAAAACGGAGACGTTTTCTTCCAGCACAGAGAAGCCTGCAACCCGGTTTACAATGCACTTCCCGCAGTTGTTGAAAAATATATGGGAAAGATTAACGAAAAGCTCGGCACAAATTACGATCTTTTCAACTACTACGGTGCTCCCGACGCAGACAGAATAATCGTTGCAATGGGTTCCATCTGCGATGTTGCCGAAGAAGTTATCGACTATCTCACAAAGCAGGGTGAGAAGGTAGGCTTAATCAAGGTTCGTCTTTACAGACCTTGGGTATCGGAGAGCTTCCTCAAAGTGCTTCCCGCTACAGCAAAGAAAATTGCTGTTCTTGACAGAACAAAGGAGCCCGGCGCACTTGGCGAGCCTCTTTACCTCGATGTTGCAACAACACTTCGTGAGGCAGGAAAGAATGACTTAATCCTTACAGGCGGCCGTTATGGTCTCGGCTCAAAGGATACACCTCCGTCATCCGTATTTGCCGTATACAAGGAGCTTGAAAAGGATGCTCCCAAAGCCCGCTTCACAATAGGAATCGTTGATGATGTTACCGGTCTTTCGCTTCCCGAAGTCAAGCCCGCTCCCATCACGGCAGCCGAAGGCACCGTTGAATGCAAATTCTGGGGACTCGGCGGCGACGGAACGGTCGGTGCAAACAAGAACTCGACAAAGATCATCGGTGACCATACAGACAAATATATCCAGGCATATTTCCAGTATGACTCCAAAAAGACGGGCGGAATTACGATTTCTCACCTTCGTTTCGGTGACAAGCCTATCCGTTCCCCTTATTATATCAACCAGGCAGATTTTGTTGCATGCCACAACCCTTCATATGTAATCAAGGGCTATAAGATGGTTCAGGACGTTAAGCCGGGCGGAATCTTCATGATCAACTGCCAGTGGTCGGATGAAGAGCTTGAGCATCATCTTCCCGCAGAGGCAAAGCGCTATATCGCAAAGAACAACGTTCAGCTTTATACAATCAACGCAATCGACAAGGCTATTGAGATCGGTATGGGCAAGCGTACAAATACGATTCTCCAGTCCGCTTTCTTTAAGCTTGCAAATGTTATGCCTATCGCAGAAGCAATCGACTTCATGAAGGCAGCAGCAAAGAAGTCCTATGGCAAGAAGGGCGACGCCGTTGTAGAAATGAACTACAAGGCAATCGACGCAGGCGTTGACGCACTTCACAAGGTAGAGGTTCCCGCTTCTTGGGCAAGTGCCGAAGACGCACCGAAGCAGATCAATCGTACGGGTCGTCCCGCAACGGTTAAGATGGTTAACGAACTTCTTGATCCCATCGGACTTATGGACGGTGATTCACTTCCCGTTTCGGCATTCAAGGATATCGCAGACGGCCAGTTTGAGACAGGTGCTTCTCAATACGAAAAGCGCGGTACGGCAGTTATGGTTCCCGAGTGGAATCCCGAAGCATGCGCACAGTGTAACTCCTGTGCATTTGTATGCTCACATGCAACAATCCGTCCGTTTATCTTAAATGCGGACGAAGTAAAGGCAGCTCCTTCAAATATCAAGCTTGCGGCTTCAAAGCATGCCATAGATACAACCATGCAGTATACAATGAGCGTTTCGCCTCTTGACTGTATGGGATGCGGCGAGTGCGTAACCGTATGTCCGGCAGCCGAAAAGGGTGCTTTGAAGATGGTTCCTCAGGAAACACAGAGCGCAGAACAGCCTGTATTCGATTATCTTGTAGCAAATGTAGGCAAGAAGGAAATCAAGCCCGTATTTACGGACTTCACACCTATCGGATCGCAGTACAACCAGCCGCTTCTTGAGTTCTCGGGATCATGCGCAGGTTGTGCCGAAACATCATATGCAAGACTCATCACACAGCTCTTCGGTGAGAATATGTATATTTCAAATGCTACGGGATGCTCATCCATTTGGGGCGGCCCTGCAGCAACATCACCTTATACGGTAAACAAGGATTCGTTACAGGGACCCGCTTGGGCAAATTCACTCTTTGAGGATAATGCAGAGCATGGTTTCGGTATGTATCTCGGTCAGAAGGTTCTTCGTGATCAGCTTATCGCAAAGCTCATAAAGATGAAGGACAGCGACAAGGCTTCCGATTCCTTAAAGGCAGTAATCGACAAATTCCTTGCATCAAAGGATGATACAAGAAGCAATACAAAGGACGCAAACAATCTTATTGCAGAACTCGAAAAGGCTGAAAGCGCATTCACATGCGGATGTGCTACCGAAATCCTCTCAAAGAAGCAGTACCTCGCAAAGAAGTCAATCTGGATCTTCGGCGGAGACGGCTGGGCATATGACATCGGCTTTGGCGGACTCGATCATGTCCTTGCTTCCAACGAAAATGTAAACGTATTCGTATTCGATACCGAAATGTATTCAAATACGGGCGGTCAGGCTTCCAAGGCATCCAACGTCGGCGAAGTTTGTCAGTTTGCCGCAGCAGGTAAGGAAGTCAAGAAGAAGTCTCTTGCCGAAATCGCTATGAGCTACGGTTATGTATATGTTGCTCAGATCGCTCTCGGTGCAAATCCGGCTCAGGCAGTTAAGGCAATTGCCGAGGCAGAAGCTTACAACGGACCTTCACTCATCATCGGTTATGCTCCCTGCGAACTTCACGGAATCGCAAAGGGCGGCATGAACCATTGCCAGGATGAGATGAAGAAGGCTGTCAAGGCAGGCTACTGGAACCTCTTCTCCTTCAATCCCGCACTCAAGGCAGAAGGAAAGAATCCTTTCACTCTTACTTCAAAAGAAGGCGACGGCACATATCAGGAATTCCTGAACAACGAAGCACGTTATACATCGCTTGTTAAGGCATTCCCGGACAGAGCTGCCGAGCTCTTCGCAAAGTCAGAGACACTTGCCGGTGAGAGATATGAGCATCTCCTCAAGCTTGTTGAGCTCTACAAATAATAAAAACAATCAGATTTGACAAAAATCTTAAATAAAGATTTTACAAAAAGGGAACATGAGAAATCGTGTTCCTTTTTTTTTATTAAAAAAGCAAAGTATTGTATTTTTTATTCACGAAAAAAGTTATTTTATGCAAATTTTCTTTTCTAAAAAATGTGCACTGTGTTATACTTAAAAATTAGGATTGCGGGAGTGCACAGCACGTGCCGTCCCGCTGATTTTCCGGCATAAAATTAGGATTGTATACAGAAAGTAAAAAGGCAATTTCCGATAAGGTATGCTGTGTGAAAGGATATTTTATGAAGATAAATATTTATTACGGGGGACGCGGGCTGGTTTACGATTCGACTCTCTTTGTACTGCAAAAAATTACCGATGTGCTGACGGAACTCAGAGTTCAGGTGGCGCGTTACAATTTATATGAAAACAAAAACGAAATTGCGACCCTGTCGGGAACGCTTAAGGATGCCGACGGCGTAATACTTGCATGCAACGTCGAGTGGTACGGGATAGGCGGCTATATGCACGAGTTTTTGGACAGCTTATGGCTTTATGCGGATAAAGAAAAAATCAAAAAGATATATATGATGCCGGTAGTGATTTCAAACACATGGGGAGAGCTTGAAAGCGAGCTTACACTCAACAAATCCTGGGAGCTTCTCGGCGGAATCCTTGCGCCGGGCATCACGGCTTTTGTTGACAACGCATCCGAATTTGAAACAAATCCCGATTATGCGGCTTTGATCGAGAAGCGCGCGGAAGACTTATACCGTACAATCAAGCAAAACCCCATAAAGCTCCCCACAAGTACGGCAAAGCTTCTTACATCGCACATAGAATCGGCTTCGATGCCCTTAACTCCCGAGGAAAGCGAGCAGCTCTCAAAATATGTTTCCGACGACCGCTTTGTCAAAAAGCAAAAAGAAGACATAGAAGAGCTTTCGGAGCTTTTTACGAATATGATGGATAAGGGCGATGCTTCGCAGGAATTTATTAAGAATTTCAAAGAAAATTATGTTGCACCGCATGATGACACAAGTGTTGCTTTTGAAATCAGGATGACGGATACGAATAAAACCATTTCTGTCGAAATCTCAAAGGAGAAACTCAAAGTTTATTACGGAGAATGTGAAAAGCCGGATGTTGTCGCAACAACGACCCGCACGGTAATCAACAATATCGTAAACGGACGCCAGACATTCCAGGGCGCATTTATGACGGGCGGACTTTCGGCCAAGGGCGACTTTAAGGCTGTAAGAACTTTTGACAATTATTTCAGATTTAACAGGGTATAATTAGGGTACAAATTATGAAAATACTTATAAAAGACGTTTTGGCGGTATTACAGGCAGCAGAGAATGAAGAATGCAAAAAAACAAATATGCAGCCAAATTGTGCCTTAACGATACAAAAAACAAACATCTCAGTCGACGGAAAAAAAATTGCTGCGGTGGGAGAAGTGCCGGAAAGCTTTATCCCCGACAAGACAATCGACGGCAGAAACCGACTTGCGATTCCGGGACTCATAAATGCCCATACTCATTCTTATATGGCATTTATGCGAAATTCTGCGGATGATTTGCCTTTTATGGACTGGCTTTTTAAGAGAATCGACCCAATAGAGCAGCAGATGACCGACACAGACGCATATTGGGGAGCAATGCTTGCCATGGTCGAAATGATAAAGTCGGGCACAACCTGCTTCAACGATATGCATATGAATATAAATATGACCGCACGTGCGGCAGCGGATGCGGGACTCCGTGCACTGCTTTCGCGAGGGCTTGTGGGTACGGGGAGTGACGCGGGCGGCATGAGAAGGCTTGAGGAAGCGTTAAAAGAACGTGACGAATGGAAAGATTATGACAGAATCAATTTTTTGCTCGGGCCTCATGCGCCTTATACCTGCGATGACGAATATATGAGAATAGTTTCGGATACGGCAAAGCGTGAGCATATGGGGATTCACGTGCATCTTGCGGAGAGTGAATCGGAAATCATAGGAATAAACGAAAAATATCACATGACTCCGATCGAAATGGCGGAACAAAACGGACTTTTTGATGTGAGATGTGTGGCTGCCCACTGTATAAGGCTTACCGAAAACGACAGAAAAATACTAAAGGACAGAGGAGTTTCCGTAGTTACCTGTCCCGCAAGCAACATGAAGCTCGGAAACGGCTTTGCGGGCGTTCCGGAACTAATCGAAAACGGCATAAATGTATGCCTTGGGACAGACGGCGCCGCAAGCAACAATTCGCTTAATATGTTCCGTGAAATGAATCTTCTTTCGCTTGTTCATAAGGGCGTAAAAGGAACTCCCGTGTGTGTTTCGGCAGAAGAATCACTTAGGGCGGGAACGATTAACGCTGCGCATGCACTCGGACTTCAAAAAGAAATCGGTTCGATTGAAAAAGACAAAAAAGCGGATATTGTGCTTCTTGACTTAAAGAATCCGTCGCTGAATCCGCAAAATAATTTAATTTCGGCGCTTGTCTATTCGGCAAACGGTTCGGAAACGGATACAGTGATAATTGACGGCGAAATTGTAATGGAAAACAAACGTATTCTTACGGTCAATGAGACCGAAGTGTACGAAAACGTAAATAAAATCGCAAATAGAATGGGAATGCGGTAAAAGGAGCAACAAATGAGCGAAATTAAAGACATTAATCTTGCCGAATCGGGCAGACAAAAAATAGAATGGGTAAAAAGAAACTGCGATTTGCTTCGTACCCTCGAAAAGGAATTTGAAATGGAAAAGCCCTTTAAGGGCATAAAAATCACACTTTCGGTTCACCTTGAAGCAAAGACGGCATATCTTTGCAAGGTGCTTGCGGCAGGCGGCGCCGAGATGTATGTGACAGGCTCAAATCCGCTTTCGACTCAGGATGATGTTGCGGCAGCGCTTGCGGCAGACGGCTTAAATGTGTTTGCATGGTACAATGCGACACCCGATGAATACAACAATCACATCCGTCACGCGCTTTCCTGCGGACCGAATATCATAATCGATGACGGCGGCGACCTTGTAAACATGATTCATACGGAGATGCCGGAGCTTATCGATAACGTAATCGGCGGCTGCGAGGAAACAACAACGGGAATTATCCGTCTTGAAGCAATGAATAGGGAGGGAGCGCTCAAATTCCCCATGATTCGTGTAAATAACGCGGATTGTAAGCACCTATTCGACAACCGCTACGGCACAGGACAGTCCGTGTTTGACGGAATAAACAGGACAACAAATCTTATTGTTGCCGGCAAAAATGTTGTTGTTGCGGGCTACGGCTGGTGCGGAAAAGGCACGGCAATGCGTGCAAAGGGACTGGGCGCAAGGGTAATCGTTACCGAAATCAATCCGATTCGCGCTCTCGAAGCCGTTATGGACGGGTTTGACGTTATGCCGATGAACGAGGCGGCACGTGTCGGTGACCTCTTTATCACGGTAACAGGCTGCGAGCACGTAATAGACGAAGAGGATTTTAAGGTAATAAAGGACGGAGCGGTGCTTTGCAACGCCGGTCACTTTGACGTGGAGATAGACATGAAGCGTCTCAAAGAAATTGCCACAGAGTCTCGTGAAATGAGAAAAAATATAATGGGATATTTGCTTCCCACGGGACAATGGATTTATGTGCTTGCAGAAGGCAGACTTGTAAATCTTGCCGCAGGTGACGGACATCCGGCGGAGATTATGGATATGAGCTTTGCGATTCAGGCTTTGTCCGCAAAATATCTTGTTGAACACAAAAACAATTTAAAAGAAAAGCTTATCGATGTGCCGGCGGAAGTTGACTATGCTGTTGCTGTGCGCAAGCTTAAATTCCTCGGGAAAGAGATTGATATTTTGACTACAGAGCAGGAAAAATATTTAAACAGCTATTCGATATGATACAAAGGGCAAAATATAAATCGGCTTGAATGTGCTTTTTTTTGACTATGCGGCAATCGTGTAGCATATGACCTTATCAATAATTTCTGAAAGGATATTTTATGAAAATCGGCATAATCGGCGCAATGGAATCTGAAATAAGTGCCCTAAAGGACATGATGACGGGTGTCGGAATCACGACACATGCCCATATGGATTTTTTTACGGGTAAAATTTATGATAAGGACATCGTCCTTGTGAAATCCGGTGTCGGAAAGGTAAATGCGGCTGCGGCAGCTCAGATACTGTGCGATCTGTTTATGGTTACGCATATCATAAACACGGGTGCGGCAGGAAGCCTCGATACAAAAATAAATATCTGGGACATTGTGATAGCACATGACGCCGTGCAGCATGACATGGATTGCACGGGGCTTGGGGCACCTCTCGGCAAAATACCTTTTTTTAAAAAATCTTATTTTGCTTCGGATGAAAAATTGCGTATGCTTGCGGCGGACATTTGCGGTGAAATATGCACGGATATTGTTGCGCACGAGGGAAGAGTAGCATCCGGCGACAAATTTGTATGTGATTCGGATACCAAAAAATATATCCGTGAAAATTTTGATGCAATGTGCTGCGAAATGGAAGGAGCGGCAATTATGCAGGTTGCATATATAAATGATGTGCCCTGTCTTGTGCTTCGCGCGATATCGGACACTGCTGATGATTCCGCCGAAGTGGATTATCCCGCTTTTGAACGGATGGCTGCCCGGCATTCAATAAAAATTCTTTCGGAAATGATAAAGCGGATGCAGGAATGAAGCACAGAAAATGAAATCGGGAAATGAAATAAATAAACGAAATAAATAAACGAAATAAATAAACGAAATAAATAAACGAAATAAATAAATGAAATAAAAAAACGAAATATTGAAATAAAATAAATGCACAAAACAAAGAAATAAGACAACGGAGGCAAATAAAATGAGTGACTGTATTTTTTGTAAAATCGCAAACGGTGAGATTCCGTCGGCTACAATATTTGAAAACGACGACATGCGCGTGATTCTTGACATTGCGCCCGCCGCAAAGGGACATGCAATAATGCTTATAAAGCATCATGCGGCAAATATTTTTGAAATTGATTCTGACACCGCATCAAGGATTTTTAAAGAAGTTCCCCGCATTGCGCGCGCAATCCGTGAGGTGACAAAGTGCGACGGCATGAATATTTTGCAAAACAACGGGCCGGCAGCGGGTCAGACGGTATTTCATTTGCATATTCATTTTATTCCGAGATACGATAACGATACGGTAAATGTGGGATGGCAGACGGGTGGCTATGCGGAAGGTGAAGCAGCGGACCTTGCGAAAAAAATATCCGCACATATAAAATAACATGACCGGAATCGGTTAAACAATATAATATGATCAAAATCGATTAAAAAAAATAATATGACCAAAATCGGTTAAACAAAATAACATGACCAAAACACATGTAAACAATATAGCATGACCAAAACACGTGTAAAACGTTTTTTTGGGAAAAAAATAAAGCGGATTTGCGTGTTTATATGAGCATAAGCGTAAAGCACGCGGTAATCCGCGCGTAATTACAGTTAACATCATAATTTTTCAGAGGTACATATAATGAACCGGGTTCTCACTGACCGCGAATATATGCTTGATGCCGCAAAAAGGCTTCTTATGGGCATTTTTAACAATATAAAACAGTTTGACGATCCCGTTGTTATGCCGAGAGTTGAAACGGAAGTTTCTTACCCGCAGGATTATTCAAATTTCCTCGAGGTGTCAAAGGAGATTTTTGAAGGACTTACACGTTCTTTCTTTATTGCGGCGCCGCTTATCAACGAATATCCGGATCTTACGATAAACAACATCAATATAAAAGAATATTACAAAAAGCATGTGCTTAAGGCTATCGACAAAAACGACCCCGAATATGTGGGCACTTATTCAGATTTATGTGAAATGAATCCCGATAATCCCTATGCCTGCTACCAGCAAACGGTCGAAACGTGCGCTCTTGTAATTTGTCTTGAAGAAACAAAGGCACTTATCTGGGATACATATGATAAAAAGGACAGAGACAAAATTGCCGGGTTCCTAAAAGGCTATGCATACGGAAATACCGTTCCGCAAAACTGGCGCCTTTTTAATATGCTTGACCTTGCATTCCTACATATGCACGGATATGAAATCGACAAAAGCATTATGAATGAGCATGTGTCGGCAATCTTGGGATATTATGCGGGCGACGGGTGGTATCGTGACGGCCACAGCTTTGATTTTTATTCATGCTGGGCGTTTAACGTATACGGGCCCATATGGAACAATTGGTACGGATACAAAAATTGCCCCGAAGCCGCCAAAATGTTTGAAACCGGGTCAAACGAACTCATAAAAAATTATGCTTCGTTTTTTGATAAAGACGGCTTTACGCTCATGTGGGGGAGAAGCTCGATTTACCGCTTTGCGAGCACAAGCGCATTTGCGGGAAATATGCTTTTAAAAAAACACGGAACAAATTACGGACTTTACCGGCATATAGTGGTCGGAGCACTCAGACAGTTCATGGAACGGGATGATTTTTTTGGCATAAATCACATCCCCACGATGGGCTTTTACAGACAGTTTTCACCGCTTGTGCAAGGATATTCGTGCGCCGAGAGTGTATTTTGGATGGGAAAGGCTTTTTTGGTGCTTTCTTTGCCCAAGGATCATCCCTTTTGGACAGTTCCCTATGACAAAGAATATTGGAACACAAATTCGCCGAGAGTAAGTATATATGACGCCCCCGGACTTTGTACAACTTTCTTTCCCCTAAACGGCGAAACGGTATTAAGAAGCGGCAAGGTCCTAAAAAACAAAAATGACCTTCACGGAATGTTTAATTATTCAAAGCTTTCATACAATACCAAATTCCCGTGGGAAGCGGTTGATTTTGCCGAAAGCTATATATTAAAGGATATTAATGGACATAAGACGCTTTATCCGAATGTTACATTCTGGAGCGGAGAAAAGAAAAGCGTTCTCTACCGCAAACAATATTTTGATTTTGATCTCGAAACCGAGCGGCACTGGACACAGAGCATTGCGCTTGCCGATTTTGCCGTTGATTATGGGATTATCAGATGCGACAGAACAAGATTTTTTAAGAAGCCCGTTGAAATTTGGCTGGGGGCATACGGATTTCCGGATAACGGTACGCGTGTTACAAGGATGAAATCGGAGCTTAACGGTCGCCCCGTATATGCCGTTATTTTAAAGGGATCGGATTCCGAGAAAAATCCCCGTCAAATGGCATTTACAGTGTATGAAGGGTTTTCCGATATTTTGATTTATGAATCCGAAAATACAAATCCGGATTCCAAAAAATCGCTCATCCCCTATGCCGTAATGAGGGAAGAAAAACACAACAGCTATGAGCGCCAAATCCTTGTTTCACAGGTTATAACGCGTGAATCGCATGAGGCTTTTGACTTTGACACGATTTTTCCGATTAAGGATATAATTTATACGGATCCCGAGCGTATGGGCGGCTATGGGCCGGTAAAAATAATTTTGAAAAACAATAGAGAATATATTGTCGATTTTAACGAAACTGAAGGCAAAATGAGCCTGTAAGCGGGATTTTAAGCACACGGGCTTTACAGAAAGCACAAGCATCACGGAGGATATTCATGAAAATCACTTTTATGGCAATTTTTTTGATTATTGTGGTATGGTCCGCTCTCATGGTTATTTTTGTAAAAAAATTCGGAGGAGAGGTAAGCCGCAATCAGCGTGCTGTTCTGATACTCGGAGCAATCACCACTTTGTTCAACGGAATGTTTATTTTTTCCCGGAACGAACAAACGGCACTCATGTATGCTTCGATATTTTCGGCATTTATGGTTTGGGAAAGCTTTTATGTGCTTAGGCTTGTTTTTTCATATACCAGAACATACATGATGAAGCTTCCCGAAACAATTGTCGCATTTGTCATAAATTCCGCATACAGTATATTGATGTTCAACAATATTGTATTCGAAAACAGTTTTACGGTTAAGCCCTTCGGCACGTTTGTTGATTTTGTGCCGTGGAAAATTGTTGCCATATCATGGAAAAGCTATATCGGTGATGTGCTGACGCTTACATATCTTGTTCTTGCGATTACGATTCTTACAATAAAGACACTTTCGACGGGAAAAGCATACAAAAGACGTTTTTATTCCTTCATCCACGGTATATGCGTATTTATACTTGTTTATTTTTTGAAATATCTTACCGATTATCTTGCCGTCTTTGACGGAATTTTTGCGGCTGCGCTTGCTATTTTTTCGTTTTATGTCACAACGATGTTTTCAAAGAAAAAGCTTGTGGGAAGTCTTCTCTCAAAAACAGTCATGAATATGCCGAGCATCATGCTATGCTTTGATTTAAACGGCGAATGCGTTTATTTCAACAAAATGGCGGAAAATATTTTTGACATAAATTGGGACAATATCGACAAAATTGACGATTATTTGTGTGAACGTCTGCCGGGACGTGAGTACGAACGCATTCCCGACGGCGTCAAAGCGGAGACGCGCGATATAGACGGAACAACACGTCACTTTGAATCGGAATACAAAAAGCTCTATGACAAAAAGGGGAATTTTATCGGATTTTCCCTATATATACTGGACAGGACAACAAGTATTTCCGATATAAAGACCGGCGAATATACCAAGAATCATGACAGCCTTACAGCCATTTTCAACAAGGAAGGCTTTATGGCAAAGGTGCATGAGCTTCTCAAAAAAGAGCCCGATGTGCCGCGTGTCATTGTTTACAGTGACATAAAGGGCTTTAAGGTAATAAACGAGCTTTTTGGAAAAGAGGCGGCGGACGGACTTCTTGTAAATATTGCGCGCAAGATGATAAAGGCGTGCAATACCAATGACAGTATCCCCGGGCGTATCGGTGACGATCATTTTGCGGTTTGCATGAGACGTGAGCGCTATTCCGACGAGCTTTTTGAGGACGTGACAGAAAATGCGGTGCAGGTTCCGGGTGCGGAATATTACAAGGTTTTTTGCTATGTCGGAGTTTATGACATAGTCGATCCCGACATGCCGGTTGACGAAATGTGCTACAAGGCGGCCCTTGCGACCGAGCACATAAAGGGCGGTATAAACAGGCGTGTTGCCCATTATTCCGACGACACGCGCGACAAGCTCAAAAAAGAGCAGAATATAATAGGTGAATTAAAGAGTGCCATTGACAACAATGAATTTACGATTTTTATTCAGCCGATTGTTGACGAAAACGGCAGCTGCAAGGGCGGAGAGGTGCTTGCGCGCTGGGTTCGCCCGAAGAAAGGGATCGTAGAACCCGGGGCGTTTATTCCCGTATTCGAAAAAACGGGACTTATTACCGTTCTCGACAAATTTATTTGGGAAAGTGCATGCGAAACGCTTCGCCAGTGGAAAAATATCGGAAAGACGGACAATTTCCTTTCGATAAATATTTCCGCACGCGATTTTTACAGCATAGATGTTTATAACGTGCTCACGCTCCTTGTTCAAAAATACGGAATTTCTCCGGGCAACCTAAAAGTTGAGGTAATGGAAAGTGCCATTAAGGAAGATTCGGAGGCACGCACGGAGGTTATCGAAAAGCTTCGTTCGGCAGGATTCATGGTTGCGCTTGACAATTACGGAATCAAAGGAACGTCGCTTTCGTCCATAAAGGATATTCCGGTTGACGCATTAAAGATTGACATGAAGTTCCTAAAGGAGTCGATAAAGGACGAAAAGGCAAAAGAAATCCTGCGTTCCGTAATCGACCTCGCAAGGCAATTGAAAACAGACATTATCACCATGGGAGTCGAGTCATCGGAAGAACGTGACATGATGATTTCGATGGGATGCGAAAAGTTCCAGGGATATTTCTTTGCGGAGCCCATGTCAGTGGAAAATTTTGAAGAAAAATATATGGGGCTCGGCATCGGCACGGGAGACGACGGCGAATCGATTGAGGATCTCATAAACAGCATCGGAAAAGACCACGATGGGAATGCCGAAGATAGCACGGAAGGGGAGGCAGAAGAAATCGCCGAAAACAGCAAGGGAGAGAGCTTGGGAG
>CAVJHK010000002.1:0-3097 GCA_963649295.1 Lachnospiraceae bacterium
ATTATGAACTAACGTAGGGGCTTTAGTTTTAATAAAAAAGGAATAATATCACATGATAAAATCAAAATCCGATTTAAAGGATATACTTGACTATGAAAGTAAGAAGTACGGAATCCACGAGAATGGATCGGGCAGATTACTTAATTTTATAAGACTACTTGAGGGAAGCGAAACACAAATTATTTGGAAACTTCAAAAAAGGCTCAGGAAGACCGAATTTTATTATAATACGGGGAAAAAGCTGAGATACAGATTAAGCCTTATGAAATTAAATAAGCTTGAAAATCGATATGGTATTCATATTGGCGTGAATATTTGTGATAGGGGCTTAAAAATAATGCATCTGGGATCTGTTTTGGTGAACGGAAGAGCAAAAGTAGGTAAAGACGTATGCTTTCATATAAACACGGCATTGGTGGGGCAAGGTGTTTATGATGATGCTCCGATGGTCGGAGATGGAGTTATAATCGGTGTCGGAAGTATTCTTGTCGGCGGAATCACAATCGCAAACAACGTGGCAATAGGAGCAGGTGCTGTTGTTGTAAAAGATGTTGAAGAAGAAAATATTGCCGTTGCCGGAGTGCCCGCCAAAAAAGTAAGCAAAAACGGAAGCCTTACATGGAATAAAGGAAAATCCTTAAAGAAAAATCAGTGATGACTCGAAAAATAATTCTTGGTGATATTGTATACTGAAGATGGTAGATATTTAAGGAGTCTTACCGTAGCAGAAATTAGACAGGCGTTCTACAAAAAAAGCTTGACCGGAACATATTGAGAATTGCATTAAGGAGATGTCCCTATATGGAAGGATTAGTTATTGATTTTTTTAACAAATTGGGAATAGGTGGTTTTGTTACAATAATACTTACTGTCATATACTTTGTAGTTAATTTACAGGATGTAGTTGATGCGTTTAAAAGATTTTTTGGTTGGCTGGGTAAAATACTAAAAGATAAGCTTATATATCGTTACTATTACAAAATAAGGATGGATTTAAATAAGGAACTCTCAACTCCGGCATTTTTAGACTGGCAGCTGAAAGTCCTAAAAAAATATATTTTCCGAAAGGAAATCGCTGCGGTGATTTTTCTTTATGTGAAATTAAATTGGAAGATAAAGACACTATTTGGCGTGAATATGAAGCGGCAGTTTGGAAACCGAGTCGTATAATTGAGTATCCATTTAGTGGAATATGGCAAAGAGAAGAACTGCATTTGATGACTGAGCAGGGTGATAATCCGAACACCGAAGGACATGACTGTGCCAACAAGAGCGTTAGAACAAGAACTTGGAAAAAGGCTAAGTACGTAGAGAATTGGAATACGCTTACTCATGGCGAGCAAAAGCTAATTAAAGAATATGATAAAGTAATAGAACAGACCGTTCATTTTCCGGACAAGGTAGGGTATATGCTGGACAAGATTAGTCTTGATGGAACGAACGCACCACAGGTATCAGCAAAGGTTGGTTATTACTATTCAAATGTCCTACAAAGTCATATATTGGAGTATGAATTATACCGGCAATACAAAAAACGAAAAAAAATAGATATATCAAGGCCGGATGTAGAGAACCCGTTGTTTTATCTTCCTTTTAGAAAGAAAATACACGATAAATGTGGAAACGGAATACATGATTCATTATTATCGGGGGCCGGAAGAGCATCGTTAATGAGCGTGCAGATTATGGTATTGATAGCCAATAAATCCGAGAGTTATGATTGCCTTCGTATTCGCCGCTCTGAAAATGTCAGTGTCAAGGCAGGTTTTACACAATTTATTCCGTCAGGTGGATTTGAAGCTTTTAATGACGGAGATGATATAGATACTCAACGCTCTAATTACTCTATCAATAAAATTTTATTCAGAGAACTGGCGGAGGAATGTTTTGGTATGCCGGAAACAACAGAGTTTTGCCGCCGACCTGTTGAGGATATCTATAATCAGCCCGGCATTACAGATGTGTTAAAAATGCTACAGGAAAATTTTGGGGATGATCAGGTAAGGAAGAAAGCACAGTATCAATTTATAGGAATAACACAGGGTTTGGTTTCATTACGCCCGGAGTTTTGTTTTTTATTGGTTTTACATGAGCCGGATATAGTCTCGAAAATAGTATGCAACAGCGAGACGAATAAGATGATATCCTTGATTGATATACGGGAACTGGAGACAGCAGGGTTTTGGCCGGCTGATGAACTTGTCAATTTGAACAGTACATCTGCTGCCCTTTGGGAACTTGCACGTGAAAGCGAATTATATAAGGAATGCTTAAATCCAAAAAAATCAAAGTAGGCGTCAAACCGTGCGCCTTGTGCTCTCAAAATCAGTGATGACACGGAAGATTATTCTTTGTGACATTGCATATGAAAGAAGGAACTATATATGGATTCTGAAGAAATAAAATTATTTGTCCCGGGGCGGATTTGTTTGTTCGGGGAACACAGCGACTGGGCGGGTGCTTACAGGACAATGAATGCCGCAATTACACCGGGACATGCGATTGTAACGGGGACGGAGCAGGGAATATACGGGACAGCAAAAAAGAGCGATATGTTTTCGGTTGTAAGCAATATCCCCGAATTTCACGGGGATTCTTTTTCGTGTGAGCCGGAGCCGGGAAAATTACGGCAGGTTGCCGCATCAGGCGGCTTTTTTTCGTATGTTGCGGGTGTTGCTTCATATGTATGCGAGTGGTATCATGTCGGCGGAGTTGAGCTTAATATCGTAAAAATGGATCTTCCCATGAAAAGCGGACTTTCATCTTCCGCCGCAATCTGTGTAATGGTTGAAAAAGCATATAATGAGCTTTATGATTTGCGTTTAAATACAAAAGGGCTCATGCATATTGCATATATGGGAGAGCAGCGTACGCCGTCTCGCTGCGGTCGTCTTGACCGGGCATGTGCCTTCGGAAAAAATGTTGTCAAAATGACTTTTGACGGAAACGAAGTGGATGCGGAGCAATTTGCCGCAGGAGCAAATTTTTATTATGTGATTGCGGATTTGAAGGCGTCAAAGGATACGATTAAAATCCTTGCGGATCTGAACAAAGGATATCCTTTTTCGCATAACGAAACGGAGGATTCGGAACACAG
>CAVJHK010000002.1:3107-30924 GCA_963649295.1 Lachnospiraceae bacterium
ACACAGAGCACTCGGAGAAGACAATGAGGAAATTGTATTCGAAGCGGAGCGGCTGATTAAGGCAGGTGACTCAGAAAACCTCGGAAAACTGATGGTACGGGCACAGAAAAACTTTGACGATAAGGTTGCGCCGATGTGTCTGTCGGAACTCACGGCACCCGTGTTGCATTCGGTATTGAATGACGAAAAAGTAAAAAGCCTGTCATACGGCGCCAAAGGCATAGGCTCGCAGGGCGACGGCACGGTGCAAATATTGGCACATGATAAGGATTCGCAAAGCGCGCTCATTTCTTATTTGATTCGGGAAAGAAAAATGGATGCGTATGCCCTGACCGTAAAATCGGGAAAGCAGGTGCGAAAGGCTGTTATTCCGGTTGCGGGATTCGGAACACGGCTGTATCCCGAAACACGTGCGGTAAAGAAGGAATTTTTGCCCATTATCGATAAAGATTCTCTCATGAAGCCCGCAATCATGGTGCTCCTTGAAGAACTTAATGCCATCGGGATCGAAGAAATCTGCATTATTATAAATCGTGCGGAAGAGGCTTTTTATAAGCAGTTTTTCTTTGAAGGGATTTCTCATGAGCATCTCCAAAAATTACCGGATAATTCGAGAAATTATGAAAAAACGATTGCGGAAATCGCAAAAAAGATTACGTTTGTATATCAGGATGAACAAAAGGGATTTGGGCATGCCGTATGGCAATCGGCGGATTTTGCGGGAAATGAGCCCGTGTTACTGCTTCTCGGAGATACGATTTATGAGAGCAACAGTATAATCCCTTGCACAAAACAATTGTTAAATCAATTTGAAAAATACGGAAAATCGATTGTTGCCGTGCAAAATGTACCTCTTGACAAAGTCATGCATTACGGAATATTCAAAGGCGTGTGGGAGGATAAGGAAGAAACTGTATTAAATCTCACGGATATTGCGGAAAAACCGACAGAAGACATAGCAAGAGAGTATTTGTATGTTAAATCCGCAAAATGTGCCGAAAATTATTATGGGGCGTTTGGGTGCTATGTGATAGGACAGGAAGTATACAAAAGGTTAAAAGAAGCCGTTAAAAACAATATTGTGAATTTGAAAAACGAAGTGGAACTCACGGATACGCTTCAATATGTGATGAAAAACGAGGGACTTATGGCATTTGTACCAAACGGAAAGTCATATGACCTCGGAAACCCGGAAGCGTATAGGCAGACTTTTGAGGAATTCGGTAAACAAAACTAAAAAAAGTTTCACTATAATTTCGTATCGTGGGGACTGGAAGGTGATAAATAAAAAACTGCAAAAGTGTTTATTTATCCTTCTATCCCCACTTCTTCCATAATATCGATTTTTGCTTTTCCCGCTGTGATCTCTGTAATCTTTAAAGCAATATCGTCTGTTTTTTCGTCGGGTATTTGTAAGGTAAAAATGACTTTTTCCGCATAATCCGTACCGGATACCGTAATATCGTTTGACGACAATATATATTCGATTTTTTTGATTTCCGAATATTCACATGTGATTTTTATGATATGCCCCGGGATGATTTGGGCGATTTTGGACGCATTTATTGCGGCGCAGGCGGTTAACCCGTATGCACGCACAAGCCCGCCCGTTCCGAGGAGCGTTCCGCCAAAATATCTTGTGACAACAAGGCATACGTTCTTTAATTCTGCTGTTGTGAGAGCTGCAAGTATCGGCTGACCCGCCGTTTTTTGGGGCTCGCCGTCGTCGCTCGCACGTGTAATTTCACCTTTTTCTCCGATTATATAGGCATAGCAGTTGTGGCGCGCGTCAAAGTGCTTCTTCTTGATTCCGTTTATAAAATTAAGCGCTTCTTCTTCTGTTTTGCAGTGACACGTGTATCCTATGAAACGTGACTTTTTTTCTTCTGTTTCTGCTGTGCCGGGTATGGTGATTGTTTTGTGTGCGATCATGTAAAACCTCAAAATGTGATATGTTCACCTGCTATTTTACCATATTGATGGGCAGGCTTCAATTCGGGAATAATTTTAATATATGTTGACATACCCTATTTAATAGGGTAAAATTCATGAAAGGATAAGGTATGACAAGAACTTTTATACAAACTTTGGAATTTTCTTCAAATTGGGATCGTCTTGGTTTAAATGATGACGATTTACGTGCATTGGGAACCGAAATAGTGACAGAGCATGACAAAATTCCGGTAATTCCGGGTACAGGAGGGTTAAGAAAATTCAGAATTATTGCGAATAACCACGGAAAGCGTGGTGGAGCAAGAGTATGTTATGTTGATTTTGTCTTAAAAGAAACGATATATTTAATAACCGTATATTCAAAAAATGAAAAAGAAAATCTTTCGGAAGCCGAAAAAAAGCGATCAAAAAAATGATCAATTTATTGGAAAAAGAACTGTAAGGAGATATTTGCTATGGGCAATGTATATGAAAGCATTATGAGAGGTTTGGAAGAAGCAATATGTGATGCGAAGGCGGAAAAGAAAAAACTGACAAGAAGAACAGTGACGGTGGTACCTGTTAAAAAATATAACGCAGATCAAATAAAATATATCAGAAACAGTGTGAAAATGTCTCAAAAGAATTTTGCAAATTATTTTGGAGTGTCGAAAAAAACCGTTGAAGCTTGGGAAAAAGGGATAAATCATCCGTCAGGTGCGTCAAGCAGAATTTTAAATATGATGGAGATGGATAATGAATTTACCGAAAAATATCCTTTTGTGAAAGTCAAAAATTAAATTAATTTCCTCTTGCTTTTTTATTCTTACTGTGATAAAATGCAATGCGTGCTTTGAAAGAAGCACGGGTAATCAATTTTTAGGGCTATCGCCAAACGGTAAGGCAACGGACTCTGACTCCGTCATTTTCAAGGTTCGAATCCTTGTAGCCCTGGGATAGATAGAGCTTCGTATGATGCGAGGCTCTTTTTCTTTTGTCGGTTATACTTATTTAATCCGTGCTTTATGCAAAAACACTTGTTAAAAACACTTTATTGTGATAAATTGAAACTCGAAAAAACTCGTGAAAATATCACAAGAAATACTACATGAAACGGAGACATAAAATGGCAAAAATTCAAATGAAGACTCCTCTTGTCGAGATGGACGGGGACGAAATGACAAGAATCCTGTGGCAGATGATTAAGGATGAATTACTTATCCCGTATATAGATTTAAAGACGGAATATTATGACCTGGGGCTTAAGTCAAGAGACGAGACATATGACCAAGTGACCGTTGATTCCGCGAATGCAACGCTTAAGTACGGTGTTGCCGTCAAGTGCGCAACAATCACTCCAAACGCCGCAAGGGTAAAGGAATACAATTTAAAGGAAATGTGGAAAAGCCCCAATGGCACAATAAGAGCAATTCTTGACGGAACGGTTTTTCGTACACCGATTGTTGTAAAGGGAATAGAACCCTGCGTAAAGAACTGGGAAAAGCCGATTACGCTTGCACGTCACGCATATGGTGATGTTTATAAGAATGTTGAAATACGCATTCCCGGCGCAGGCACGGCAAAGCTCGTATTTACGGGCGCTGACGGCAAAGAAGTCACCGAAACGATTCACGAATTTAAGGGCCCCGGGATCATTCAGGGGATTCACAATACGGATAAGTCAATCATATCGTTTGCGCACGCATGTTTTGATTATGCGATTGCAACAAAGCAGGATCTGTGGTTTGCGACCAAGGATACGATTTCCAAGAAATACGATCACAACTTCAAAGACATATTTGCAGACATGTACGAGAACGAGTACAAAAAAAGATTTGAAGAACTCGGAATTGCATATTTTTATACTCTTATTGATGATGCCGTTGCACGCATCATGAAGGCAAAGGGCGGATTTATATGGGCATGTAAAAATTATGACGGAGACGTGATGTCGGACATGGTTTCAAGTGCATTCGGGTCACTTGCGATGATGACGTCGGTGCTTGTTTCGCCGACGGGAGCATATGAATACGAAGCCGCTCACGGAACTGTCCAAAAGCATTATTATAAGTACCTTGCGGGGGAAGAAACATCCACAAATTCGGTTGCAACGATTTTTGCCTGGACGGGCGCGCTCAAAAAACGCGGTGAGCTTGACAATATCAAAGAGCTTACGGATTTTGCGGACAAACTTGAAAGGGCTACGGTCAAAACAATCGAACAGGGCTATATGACAAAGGATCTTGCACTTATTACGAGCCTTAAGGACGTTAAGGTATTAAATTCGTCGGAATTTATAAAGGCAATCAGAGAAACACTTGAAAAAATGTAAAAATTTACATTTGGAGGCAAAATATGAATCAAATTGCAAATTGGTTTAAGAGCATCAAAAAAGAGCTTTTTGTGTCGGCAATTCTTGACACGGCAATCGGAATAATCATGATCATGTATCCCGACGAAGTGAGTAAATTTATTTGTTATGTAATCGGCGCACTTTTTATTCTTTGCGGCGGTTTTTCGCTTACAAACATCCTTGTGAACAAGGGCACGCAGCCTTTCACGTTCAGAGTGATACCTGCGGCGCTTGCGGTTGCGGTGGGATTTTTGTTTATTTTCGGACATGATTTTGTTTTTGATATTCTTTGGGTTTTTATCGGTGTCGGAATCATCATGAAATCCTATTTTAAGTCGCAATTTTCTTATGAGCTTAAATATGCGGGAGCTCCCAAGTGGTGGATAAATCTTGTTATATCGATGATTTCCTTGTGCCTCGGTATTGTTCTTATCATAGAACGTGATGTTGCGCAGCGAACGCTTATTATACTTTCCGGTATCTTTATGATAATCGACGGTATTTGTGATTTTGCGTCGGTTATGACATTTGTTGCGGATCACTGCCGTATCAGAAATGCCGAAAAAAAGATTGAAAAGGCGGTTAAGCAGGCAGAAAAAGAAAGACTGATGCAGGAAAAGCTTTCCGAAAAAGAAAGACGCGCTGCGGCAAAGGCAGCCGCAAAAGCGGCAAAGCACGGCAAGGTGATCGACCTTGAAGAGGTTGTGACGGAGTCAAGGGCAGAAGTAAGGGACTCAGAAAACATGGACGCGGAAGTAAGAAATACAAAAAAAACGGATGCGGAGAATATGGGCGCAGAGAATATTGAAAATTGCGACACCATGGTCCAAACGGGTACGGATGCTGCGGATAACGTTTCCGGTTCATCTTTGGGCAATATGGGTACAGAAGAATAAAACAAAAAATCATATGCCGGGGCTATAAAAAATCCCCGGCATTGCAAATTTATGCATGAATTTAAGCCAAAGGACAAGCAGAATATCATGGAAAGAATAATAAACAGCCTCCTTGAAAACGATATGTACAAGTTCAGCATGGGACAGGCTATATATCATCAATTCAGCGATTACAAAACAACCTGGAGCTTTAAGTGCAGGAATAAGGACGCGTATTTTACGGCGGAAATGGTTGATGAAATAAAGCATCAGATAAAGCTTTATTCTGAACTTCAGTTTACCGAAGAGGAGCTGGATTATTTAAATCATATAAAATGGATAAAGGGCTCCTATGTTGATTTTTTGCGCCTTTGGAAGCCGAGATACGAGGATTTTGTGATTTCACAGGATGCCGAGTGTGGGCTCAGCATCGAAACAAAAGGCACCTGGCTAAATACTTCGATGTATGAAATTCCGCTTCTTGCGATTGTGAATGAAGTATATTTCCGCATGCACTACGATTATGACGAGCTTTTTTTAAGTTTCCGGAAAAAATTAAATGAAAAAACCGACCTTTTGATGTCGGGCCGATACAATATCGGCGCGTTCAGTGAATTTGGGCTTAGACGGCGGCTTTCAGTGGAAGCGCAGGCACTTGCCGTAAAAACATTATGTGAAAGCAAATTTAATGACTCACATTGTGTGGGAACGTCAAACGTGTATCTCGCAAAAAAATTCGGTGTGACGCCTGTCGGCACAATGGCGCATGAGTGGATAATGTGTATAGGGCAGGGAAATCATAAGCATAATCCCGCCTATTCCAACTGGTTTGCGCTTGACGCCTGGGTAAAGGAGTACGGAATATTAAACGGAACGGCTCTCACCGATGCGATCACGACGGATTGCTTTTTGGAAGATTTTCAATTGACATTTGCAACGCTTTTTTCCGGTGTGCGTCATGACAGCGGAGATCCATATTCGTGGGGCGACAAAATGATAAAGCATTATGAAAGCCTTGGGATAGACCCGCACACAAAGACTCTTTTGTTTTCGGACAGCCTCAATTTTGAAAGAGCGGATAAGATAAATACTTATTTTAAGGATAAGGCACGTGTCGCATTCGGAATAGGGACATATATAGCAAACGATACCTTTGCGGAGCCCCTCAACATTGTCATGAAAACTACGGCATGCAACGGCATGGATGTTGCCAAAATCAGCGATGCCATAGGCAAGGAAATGTGCAAAAATCCCGAATATGTGGAATATTTGAAGCGCTGTATAGATTGGAGAATGTCACACAAGAATATCAAAATATGAAACGGTAAAATTCAGCATGATTCACAATGCGAATTTATAAAAAAACAATAAAATTGATATTATCAAAAAATAAAAACAACCCAAAAATACAATTTTAAGCAAAAATGTCTTTAATTTGACACAAATTGATGATATAGTTGTTATAGGTTTGTTTGAAGTCTTTGGCTTATGCGGGTACAATATGTCATGACATGGGGACTGTATGAGGACAAGACCTTCAATATCAAGAAACTCAATTAAATGGTCACATCGCACTTGTCAACCTGATGATTAAATGCAAATATGTGCCCATAGGCCATCGAAAGGAGGCACTTTATGAAGACAACAACAAAGAGACGCATTATGGAGGTTGTTTTGTCGGCGGCTGTCGTGATGAACGTTTTTGCATTTGGAGGATGCGGCGATGAAGAAGAGGCAGTAAATAATGTTACACCTACCGTTGCCGTAACCAAGGTTCCGACATCGGCACCGACCGCAACACCTGCTCCTACTGCAACAACGGCACCGACCGCTACACCGAAGCCGACCGCTACTCCCAAGCCAACCGCTACACCTACGGTAGCTCCTACTGCGACAACGGCACCCACAGCAACGCTTGCACCTACGGCAGCTCCTACGGAAGCACCTGTAGATACACCCGAAACCGGTGATTATGATGTTTTTGCATATCTCGGAATTGCAACGGCACTCAGTGCGGCATTGTTCTTTGCGGTAAATAAACGCAGAGCTTAAATGATTGATTAAAGAAGGCGCATGTCTGAGGCATGCGCTTTTTCTTTTTTGGAAATTTTTATCATAAATAATCTTTTTATTATACTAAACCGGGAGGCACAACATGCTTAACAAAATGCTTGATGAAATTAAGAAAAATTACGAACTTATACCCGTTGATACATCGGAATATGCGGGAATAAAAGCGATGGGAATGAAATTTAAGATTTCCGCTTACAATGCGAAAGACCTCGGAAATGTATCGCTTATGACGGCAAAGGGCTTTTTCGGGCTTATGCAAATGGATACGCTTATCATAAATCCCTTTGAAAAGGATGCGCCGCTTTTTTCCTATGACAGAATATATGCAATGGGAAATGATACACTGTTCCTTGAAATGTATGAAACAAGATTAAATAAGACTGCGCTCACGGAAGTAAAGTGTGTTATAGACGCAAACAAAGGCCTTCCGGACAGCCCTGTTGCTCCGAACTGGTATGATGACATAAAATTTGATGAGAGCGTTAAGAAAAAGGGAAAAAAGAGCCTTACGCCCGCGTTTGACAAGATGACTGAAGAATACTTATCGGCATACCTTTCCGAAACAAAGAAAGCAGGCGAGTGTGATAAGGACTTAAAGAAAAAGGAGGCATCCAAATATACGGAAGGACTGTTGACACACGGCGGTCCGAGCACAAATGTTTTTGTTAAGGCGATTGGAATAGAAAAAACAGGCAGGCTTTTCCGTGAAATTCTTTTCGGAACAGGGGAAGTGTAAAAAAAGCCCGATACCGGTTTGTAGCCGGTATCGGGCTTTTATGCTGTATGGGAAACTTGATTTTGCTTAGACTTTTGTATTTTGTTTTAACTTAAGGCTTAAATTATCTTCTTCCGCCAAAACCGCCGCCTCCGAATCCGCCGAATCCACCGAAGCCGGAGGAGGATGCGTTCATTGTACCTGAGGTTTGCGTCCAGGTGACAAGCGACGATCCGTCTTTATAAAGCGTGTAAGACGAGCCGGTAACAAATTTGTCCGATGACCACCAGCCGTTTGTGTATGTTTTTGAAAGAGTGAAGGAGCAAATCGTATTTCCGTCCGAATCTTTTAATTCGTATGTTCCCGCCTTAAAAGAAGTGGAGCTTGACACATAACCGTTTACGGAATTTGTGGGAGTTTCGCATATTCCGCCAAGTGCCACAACGGTGCCTCCCGTAACCGTGATTTTTCCGTCAACGTCGACGCTTCCTGCCATTTGTCCCTGCGAGCTTCCGCCCTTTACAAGTATGAATCCGCCGGTTACATTAACATTTCCGTTTGAATCGATTGCGTCTGTGTCGCCGGACGGCGTTGTGACATCAACATATCCGCCCGTTACTGTGATAAGAGGGGTTGAATTGCCGGAGCATGCGTTAAGTCCGTCATCAGATGCATATACATATACGGAGCCACCGTTAATCGTAATCAGATTTCCTTCTATTCCTTCATATGACTTTGTTATGTTTATGTATCCGTCGTTAACCGTAACTTCGTTATCTGCATGAATTCCGTCATCGGACGCGATTATCGAAATCGTTCCGCCTGATAGCGTGATATTTCCGAGTGCATCCTCGCCGTTTTCAAGTGCGCTTGTATTGTTTGCATGAATTCCGTCGTCGTTTGACGAAATCGTGATTATGCCGGATTCGATTATTACTTCGTTGTCGGCCTTAATTCCCTTGGAGGAATAGGTGCTCTTGTTTGAATTTTGTCCGGATGACATCGAAACCGATGTATAATCACCGTTAATCACGCCCGTCGATGTATAAAGCGACGATATGAGATATGCGTTCTTGGAAGAATTTACGGTTCCTGTGTTTGACGATGCCACAAATTCTGTTGTTGAGGGTGTGGCGCCTGTATTAAAGCAAAAATATTGCACATTTGAGTAACCTGACGGCATTGTAAATACTAATCCGTAATAACGTGTGCGTCCGTTTGAAATCATTGTGGAATATGTTGCTTCTGACCAATTCCCTGCCGAATAATCGTCATTATAAAAATATGCATAATAGGAATACTTGCTTGAATAAATTGTGCTTGGAAGAATCAAATAAAAATCGCTTCCCGACGATACCTTTTCGGTTGTATATTCGGAATAGGTATTTGTATAAATCGTGATTTCGGCGTCGCCCGAGATGTTTGCATTGTATGATGCGTTAATTCCGTCGCAGCAGGCATATATGCATATGCTTCCGCCGAGAACGGTAATATTTCCGCGCTGATTGCCCTTACTTGAAATGTCCGAATTGGTTGTCTTTATTCCGTCGCCGCCCCGGGAAATCAGTATTATGTTTCCGGATTCGATTTCGACTTCATCGTTTCCGCGGAGGGCGGTATTAAGTGCCGTAACCTTTAATGTGACATTCTTTATTGAGAGCGAATCCTTTACATGAATTCCGTTGTTGTAAGAGGCGGATACATAAAGCGTTCCGTGCCCCGAAATGTCAAGGTCGCAGGTTGTATAAATCGCGCCGTTTGCGGTATCTGTGTCTTCGGTGCGGGCGGCACGTGCGTCGATTATTTCGTTATAGGTGTCTTTTTCGGCTTTAATTTTAAGCTTGTCTGCGTTTTCACATAAAATGGGCGAGGTGGTTGTGCACGTGATACTGACACCGTTAAGCTCGAGCGTTACCTTGTCATCGTCGCCCGCATTTATATAAATTGAGCCGTCTTTGAGGACACCCGAGAGAGTATAAGTGCCTGCCGACGTGATTTGATAAGTAGAGCCCGAAACCGTATATTTTCCGTCCGATGTCGTTATTTTGAATTCGGATGTGATATCTGTTTTTTCGGATTCGGCATCCTTTACGGGAGAGGCGGTGGGAGCGAGGGTTGCGGCAGCAGAGCTTCCGGATGCGGAGCCGGAACTTTCCGATGAGCTTCCGGATGCAGAATCCGAGCTTTCCGATGTGTTATCGGACCCGGACCCGGAAGTGTTGGATGCTTTGCTTGTGGGAGTTGCGGTTATAGTGGTTTCGGAATCTGTATCCGAGGACGTGCCGCCGTTAACTTCCGTCACATTGTAAATTACGTCGTTGTTTTGGGCGCTTCCGCATCCCGCAAGCACAGTACAAAAGACAAGCGCGAGTGTGCATAATTTTTTAAGCTTCATTTTTTCATAATCCTTTCGTTTTGTAATACGGTTATTGTAAAAAGCCTTTCCTGTAAAGATTTTTTTTTAAAAGCATTTTTTTAAAGCCGATCTTTTGTCTTTTTACAAGGCTTTGTTTATGGGTCAAATTTTAAATCCCAAATGTGTTTCAAGTATGAATAAAAAATTATAAGACTGTGAAAAAGTAATGATGAGAAAATTTTTCTTGCAAAGAATTTTGCATCGAAATTTTGATATTTTGAATCGTATATCAAACAAAAAATCCCGTATGTATCACATACGGGAAAATATTTATCAAATTTATTCGGAACAAAAAGAATTTTTATGCTCTTACGGTATATTCCGTCACGTTAAGTATTGTTTCTCCGTCAACCTGGAGAGCACACGGCGAATCAAATTTAACGTTAATTTCGTGACCTGTCATAACTTCAACCATTTCGTGATGGCTTATGTGACGTCCCTTAAAAATGCTCGGAAATACGCAAAGAGTCTTTAATTTGCCCGAGCCGTACATTATAACAACGCTCAAAAGACCGTTTTTTTCAAGCCTGTCCTGATGGGGAGCAACTTGCATTCCGCCTCCGTAAAAACGTCCTTTCATTGTGGGAGCAAGCCAAACCTTGTGAAAGCTTTTTGTGACGCCGTCAACGGTAACTGAAGCATTTCTCGGCTTAAAGTGGAAGAGAAGTCCTTTTATGGCAATGCCCGCATAATTTACGGGTTTGTCGGATTCTGCTTTTTGTTTGTCGCCTACTTCGCAGCAATAGCCGTCGATTCCGTAGCCTATTCCGTTGATGAAATACATTGTATTTCCGTTTACGGTAACACGGGGGAGATTTGTGAGATAAGGATTAAGCAAAATAAATTTGTCTTCGGATTCACCGATTACATCCGCACGGAAATCGTTGCCTGAGCCTGACGCATAATAATAAACTTCGTGATTTAACGTGCGTCCGTTTAAAATATTTACAAGACGGTTTATTGTTCCGTCACCGCCGGCAATATAGATTTTTGTTTCGGCACCTGTGCCCTCAATAAAAGAATAAATGTCTTCAAGGGCTGTGATATCGATAAGATCCGTTTCACCGAAAAGATACTGCGATGCAACATTTGCGGCGTCAAAGCCTCTTTTGTTGTTTGCGAGCGGGTTATAAAGAATTATATTTTTAGCCATGATTGTCTCCGATTTTAATTATAAATTTTGTTCCATGTCTGCGCGTACGCGTGCGGATATTGCATGAGTTGTATTTTCCTTAACGAATTCCGTGGGAATCGTTTCGATAAAATTATAATAAATATCCGTTTTTTTAAACGGAAAGTTCTTTTTGATATTTTCTGTGCCTGTGGTCGCAACAACGACAATGGGCACTTCTGCCATTTTTGCGACCTTGAATATTCCGTCATGGAAGGGAAGAAGAGTAAGATCCTTGCTTCTTGTGCCTTCGGGGTAAAGTCCTATCGAAACCTCGTCTGACTTTATGAGGTCGGACGCCGCAATAAGACTTTTTAGTGCTTCACGGGGGTCAGTCCTGTTGATCGGGAGAAAAAGGCATTTTCTGATTATTCTTCCGAAACAGAATACTTTGAAATTTTCGGGCTTTGAAATATATGCGATGTCACTTTTTCTTAAAATATACCAGGTAAAAATGGGATCGAATTTGGACCGATGGTTTCCGACAATCAAAAATCTTCCGTTTTTCGGTACACAGTCAAGTCCTTTAACATGTATCCTTGAGCCTGATCCTATACGAGCGAGAGATGTGGACACATAAAGCAAAAATCTGTAATACTTTGAGTTCTTTTTGTATTCTTTTTTGGGATTTACAATAACGGCACTTACCATCAAAATAATTACCCAAAGAGCAAGAAGTGAAAATACAAAAAGTATTACCATAGCGACCGCAAAAATAGCAGCCTTTAATATGTGAGACATGTCTCCGCCTCCGGATGCATAATGTTTTATGCACAAAGCACCAAATAATTATAAAACATTTTTGTCAAAAAGTGAAGAAAAAAATACAAGAAGAACGAGATATGTGATATGATGTTATGCATCCATCGCAAAGAAAAGGATGTTTTTCAACAAAAATCAAAAATAAAAAGCGCACGGGGGAGAATTTTACATATGCAGAAAGCCGTAATCAGAGAAGAATTAATTACAATTCCCACATATAAACAGGCGTCACCCGAAAAAAGCCCGATATTTATGGAAAAGCGGGCTTACCAGGGGAGTACGGGAAGGGTTTATCCGCTTCCGGTAACAGAAAAAATTTATGATGAAAAGGAAGATAAGACGTATCGCGCGGTTATCCTCGAAAACGATTATCTTTATGTATGTGTTTTGCCTGAGCTTGGCGGGCGTATTCAAAGAGCACTCGACAAGACAAACGGATATGATTTTGTTTATTACAATCATGTGATAAAGCCTGCACTTGTTGGACTTGCCGGTCCCTGGATCTCGGGCGGAATAGAATTTAACTGGCCGCAGCATCACAGGCCTTCCACATTTTCTCCCGTAAATTACAGAACTCTTGAAAATCCCGACGGATCGGTCACCTGTTATGTCGGCGAAACGGATGTTATGTACGGGACTTCAAATACGCTTGCGATCACGCTTTATCCCGACAAAGCCTATATAGAGCTCTCCGGCACATTTTATAATCCGACCGATATGCCGCAAACCTTTCTTTGGTGGGCAAATCCGGCCGTAAGCGTAAACGACAACACCTATTCCGTATTTCCGCCCGACGTAAATGCGGTAATGGATCACGGAAAACGCGCAGTTTCTACGTTTCCGATCGCAACGGGTGAATATTACAAGGTTGACTATTCGGCGGGCGTTGATATTTCGAGATACAAAAATATTCCGGTTCCGACGTCCTATATGGCTGCGCATTCAGATTTTGATTTTATAGGAAACTTTGATGAAGGGGCAGACGCAGGGCTTCTTCATGTGGCAGACCACCATGTGTCGCCCGGAAAAAAGCAATGGACATGGGGCAACGGCGACTTTGGGCGCATGTGGGACAAAAATCTTACCGATGAGGACGGCCCTTATATTGAGCTTATGACGGGCGTATATACGGACAATCAGCCCGATTTTACGTGGCTTAAGCCAAATGAGGAAAAAACGTTTGTACAGTATTTTATGCCCTATAAGCATGTGGGGAGAGTGTCAAATGCCACACGTGACGCGGCAATAGGAATAAAAAAGAACGAAATAAACGTATATTCGGCGGGTGTTTTTAAAAATGCCGAAATAAAAATAGTATGCGATAAAAAGACGGTTTACTGTAAGACTGTCGATTTAATGCCTTGCACATGCTTTACGGATAATATCGACGAGCTTCATGATTATACAGTTACGGTATGCGACGAAAAAGGAAATCTGCTTTGTAAATATAAGGAATTTGTGCCGAGTGACACTCCCGTGCCGAGCCCCATGGAGCCGCTCAAAAAACCTTCGGAAATTGACACAACGGAAGAGCTTTTTCTTGCGGGACAGCATCTTGAGCAATACCGTCATGCGACACGCGAGCCCGAGGATTATTATCTTGAAGGACTAAAGCGCGACAAAACGGATATAAGGCTTAACAATGCTTATGGGCTGTTACTTATGCGAAGGGGCGAGATGCGTGAAGCACTAAAGTACTTTGATTCGGCAATCAGAAAGCAAACGTGGAGAAATCCGAATCCTTATAACGGCGAATGCTATTTTAACGAGGGAATTGCATATTTTAATCTCGGAGAATTCGACAAGGCATACGATGCTTTTTATAAGGCAGCATGGTCTATGGAAACCGCCGGCAACGCATTTTATTATCTTGCCATGATTTTAAATCAAAAGGGAAAAGTGCGGGAAGCGCTTAATTTTGCCGAAAAATCGCTGTATCATAATTTCTGCAATATGAATGCAAGAGTGCTAAAGACGGAACTCCTCATTGCATTAAATGAGCCTTATAAGGACTTTGTTGACGAAAGTATTAAAATCGATAAATTGTCGCTCGGGATTTTGTATAGAGCACTTGACACAAAAGAATTTTACCGCGTAATGGGCGACAGGACAGATAATTACCTAAATCTCGCAAGGCTTTATGAGAGAATGGGATTTTTTGAAAATGCGCTTGATATCCTTAAAAATTCTCCACATGCAAATCCGCTTGCTGCATACAGAAAAGCGCATATTTATATGATTATGGGAAATATCGACGAATGTGTGAGTGAGATTAAGCGTGCGGAAAGTCTCCCCGCAGATTATTGCTTCCCCAATAATGTTGCAGACATAAATGTGCTTAAGGAAGCGGAAATCGTAATGGATTTTGCGGGTGACAAGGCTCCCATGGCAGCATATTATCTCGGAAATCTTTATTATGACAAAAAGAGATATGAAGAAGCAAAATCTGAATGGGAAAAGGCCGCAGTCATAAAGCCGGATTTTGCGATGCCATACCGGAATCTCTCGATTTATTGCTACAATAAAGAAGGAAATGCGGAAAAAGCATTAAGCTATATTACAACAGCGGTGAATTTAGAGCCTCAAAACTCAAGATTTTTGCTTGAGCAGGAGCAATTACTTGAAAATGTGGGGGCGGATCCCGTTGTCAGAATCTCGATGCTTGAAGATCATAAGGATATTATAGAGGAACGCGATGCACTCTGCATAGCTTATGTAAAGCTGCTTAATCTTAACGGAAGATATAAGGAAGCGCTTGATATACTTAAAAAACACAAATTCCACGTTTGGGAAGGCGGCGAAGGACATGTTGCGGCCGAATACAAAAATGCGCTTTTTGCGCTTGCGGATACGGCACAGAACGCGGGTGACTATGAACATGCATTTGACCTTGCCTCACAAACGCTTGAATTCCCCGAAAACTTGGGCGAAGGAAAATTGTTTAATGTGCCAGACAACAGAGCATATCTTATAATGGCGCTTGCACTTAAAAATATGGGACAAGAAGGCGATGCGGAAAAATATTTTAAAAAGGCTGCGGAAGGAAGCATTGCTCCCGAAATCGTGAGATATTATAACGATCAGTCGTCCGAATATATATATTATCTGGGACTTGCGCGCGCATATCTTAAAGACCGTGAGGGAGCGCTCACCGCAATGCGGAATCTGATAGATTTTGGAAATGCGCATTTGGGTGATGAGCCCGAATATGATTTCTTTGCGGTTTCGATGCCGGAGCTTTCGGTATACAGTCCGAATTTGAAGAAAAACAACGAAATATATCTTAAGAAGCTTATAAATCTTGGTGTGAAAGGACTGGAAGCGGTTACCAAAATAACCGGAAAAGTGAGATGACATAAGATTTTTAAGAAGATGATTATTGAAACAATATCATATAAGGCTTTATAATTCTTGCATAACGATACAAAGCGGTTTGGCATCTTACGGAGAAGATGTATCAAGGGTTATGGGAGCAAAATTTATATGAATAATTTTAAGAAAAAGAATGTACTGACAGCGGCAATATGTCTGTTTGTGTTTGGTGCGGCATCCGCCTGCGGGCGGGTTACCGAAGAGCCGTTTATTGTGGTTGCCGAAAATACGGAATCCACAAAATATACGGCTTGCACGGTAACGAGAGGCGACCTTGTGCTCTCAAAGAAGGTGAGCGCAACTTATACACAGCAGGCTGAGCAGGCTGTCAGTTTTTCTGTATCCGGAAAAAAGGTAAACAATGTTTATGTGGCTGCCGGCGACAAAGTAAAAAAAGGCGATTTGCTTGCGCAGCTTTTGAGCACGGACCTGGAAAAAGAGATAAGTGAGCTTGAATACGAAAAGGAAAGAGCAGAAGTGCTTTTGAAGCTTATGAAGGAAGATGTTCCTGAAGCCTTTGACGGATTTTCGAATAAAGAATATGCGATTGAGGATACGCTTGACACAATCGAAATCTACGATATGAAGTTAGAAAGCTTAAAGAGAGAGCTTGAAGAAGGCAGACTATATTCGGAAATCGACGGAACGGTGACCTGGGTCAAAAAAAATCTCCTTAAGTCCACATCAACGGCCGGTGAAAGAGTGATAAATGTTGTCGATGACGACAGCATGGTTTTTAAGGTTGCAAAAAACAATTATACCGCGAATTTAAAGAGCACGGAAAATGTCAGCATGAAGGTGAATACGGGAACTTATGCGGGCACTTATGAGCTTACACCCGTAAAAACTGACGAATGGGGAGATTTTCTTTATTATAAAACGGTTGACGAAACAGAATTTTCTGTCGGAACGATAGGATATATAACGATTGTGCTTGACAATAGAAATGATATTTTGAGGGTTCCTCTGCGTGCAATTCATACAATCGGCGACCAAAATTATGTATATGTCGCAAACGAAGCGGGTGTGAGAGAAGCAAGATGGGTAACCGTGGGACTTACGGGAAATGACGGCATAGAGATAGTTGCGGGACTTTCGGAAGGGGATACGGTGATACTGAAATGAAAAGATATGTTTTTTTTGTTATTTTTACATTTGCTTTTGCGCTGTGTTTTTCCGCATGCGGGATAAGTAACTTTGGCACAGAAAATACCAAAAACAATATAGAATCGGAAGAAGATATAGAGCTTATTGAGCCTGTATTTACGGAAAACGAAACAGAGTGCGAAAGCGTCCTGACACGCACGATTTGCAATGCGCTTACATATTCCGCAATTGTGAATCCCTATACGGAGGAATATGTTTTTCCTGTTAAAGTAAACGGATTTGATTTGTGTTTTGCGCTCGGTACTAAAGTTAATGCGGGCGATATAATTTGTGTCGGAAATACGGAATATCTTCAAAAAGAGATAAATTCATATGAAACAAAAATTTCCGAATTAAATAAAAAATCGGAAACAAATCCCGAAATGGCGGAGCTTTATGCGGTTGACATAAATTATTATAAAGAGAAGCTTGATGCACTTTATGCCGAAAAAGAAAATTATATAATAAGATCAGGGATAAAAGGATATGTGTCTTTTGCGAATTTTAACACGACCACAATCCCTGCGGGAAACGGCATAGTTGCGGTGTCGGATTTGACAAGAAAGGTAATACGCACGAGTTTTATAAAAAAATCGGTGCTCACAAACGCCCTTAATATTTTTGCTTTTGTGAACGGTGAAAGATATGAAGTATCAAATATTACGGAAGAAGACGAAAAGGTTTATTCGTATTTTGAAATAATTGACACGGATGGAAAAATTGCTTCGGGAGACGGAGCTGTACTCGTAATTATCGAAGAAAATGCGGAAAATGTGCTTTCTGTTTCGGCTGAGCACATAAAAACCGATACGTCGGGCGAATATGTCTATATAAAAACCGAAAACGGAAGCGAAAAAAGATATATAAAGACCGGCGTTACGGACGGAGTATTTACCGAAATCGTATATGGCGTAGCGGAGGGTGAGAAGATTTTTAACAGTACCGCGTTTAATGATACCGGAAATTACGGATATGCTGAGATCGGAGAAATTACGACAAAGTTCTCGGGAAATCTTCAAATACGTTATTCAGAGTCGTATACGGAAAAATCGAAGGTTGACGGCACGGTATATTTTGACAGTTTTAATACCGAAAGCTATTCCCTTATCGGAAAGGGAGACCTGATTTGCACGATTCATACGGAAATCGACGATGTGGAATACAAAAAAGCCGAACAAAAATTAATGCGCGCAAAAGAGCGCGGAGAGTCTGCGGATGTAATCAACAAATTACAGGAAACTCTCGATTATTATGATTATTGTGCGGGAATTACGGGAATTTATGCAGAGCACGATGGAATAGTTTTGTCACTCGGAGAATTTGAAAGCGGGGATAAGATAACTTACGGTGCCGCCATAATAGAGATTGCGGATATTACAAATTGCTATCTTGTTGCAACTGCGGACGACAAAAACAAAATTACGTTCGGTAGCGACTTTACGGTTACTTATTCGGCGGGCGGAACGGATGTAAGCGTGACAACCGGAAGCGTCACGGCTGCCGGCAACATGAATACGCTTACGGGCTTAAAATCCGATACGGTTCTCGTTTCTGTTCCCGACAGCGATTTTTCGAATATCCTCGGAAGCTTAAAGAATTTTTATTCAAGGTCGCGGATAAAAGGAACGTGCGTTACATCAAAAATCGAAAATGTCGTTACCGTGCCCAAAAAGGCGGTGACGGTTTATTCCGGAAAATATATCGTGTCGACGGTGGATTCTGACGGAAATATATTAAAAAAGACTATTGTTGTGGGCGGAAACGACAACGAAAAATATTATGTGATATCGGGACTTAAGGAGGGAGAAAAAGTATGTTTAAAATAATGATTCTTAAGCTTAAGTCCAAAAAGTGGATGACGATTTCGCTTATGACCGGCATTATCCTTCTTATCGCAACGGTTTCGAGTTTCCCTATGTACAAATCCGCGGCAATGAACAAGATGCTTACGGATTCTTTTAAGGATGAATTAAAGGAAAAGGGTAAATGGCCGCTTACGGTAAAATTTAACGCATCCGCAAACAAAGACACGGGACGCCAAAGTATTTATGATGCCGAAGCGCTTGTAAGTGAATTTTATAAAAATATGGGCGTTACCGAAAAGGAAACGGTGCTCTTTTATTCGGTGCAAAGCACCGTTATGCAGTCGGAAATGGGCAGAAGCGACATAAACGGGATAAGCCTAAAGCCCGCATTCTTTTCGGGACTTGAAAATCATATTGCTGCGCGGTCGGGTGATGTTTTTTCCGAAAGCGGTTATACGGATGACGGCGCAATTGAGGTTATGATTTCCGAAGAAACGATGATTTCTGCGGACGTGCTTGTCAACGAAACCTTTGAACTCACAAAAATAAAGGACGACAACGGAAATCCCGTAAGAGTAAAGATTATAGGCGTTTTTGGGGTATCGGATTCGACGGATTTTTATTGGCAGCTTGTGTCAAAAAAGGCTTCATCCCTTATCCTCATGAAGGAAGACGTGTTCAGGGACGTATTTATGGCGGAATCACGGACAAATCTTGTTTATTCGTGCATGTACAGTCTGATGTTTGAATATAATGATTTAAGCACCGATGATATTCCCAAAATCATGGAATATACAGATGAACTTCAAAATAACTCGGAATTTTCAAAGAACATGACATTTTCTTCATATATGTCGATTTTGGAAGCTTTTAACAGAAG
Source organism: Lachnospiraceae bacterium (assembly GCA_963649295.1). Lineage (GTDB taxonomy): Bacteria > Bacillota > Clostridia > Lachnospirales > Lachnospiraceae > RGIG3528. The sequence continues at coordinate 22,608 of CAVJHK010000002.1, forward strand.
CTCCCAAAGAACAGAAGTGACGCTTTTGATGCTTACCGTTCCGGTGCTTTTTTTGCTTGGTGCGTTTATATTCATGGTATGCAATAAGATTTACGAAAGCGACGCAAACGAAATCAGCGTAATGAAAAGCCGAGGCGCATCAAGTATGCAATTATTCCTTATGTATCTTGTGCAAAATGTTTTGATTACCGTGATTTCATCGATATTCGGCATTTGTCTCGGGTTTGTTTTTGCGGGCGTACTCGGAAGCACGGAGAGCTTTATGGAATTTGATACGGCACGGGCGCTTGATTTGCACCTTGAAGGCGAGGCTCTCATTTATACCGCATGCGGAGCGGTGCTCGCGATTCTCATAATGACAATTCCGTCGCTTAAATACAGCCGCATTACGATTGTGAATTTTAAGCAGCAAAAGGCGCTCAAACGCCGCACCTGGTGGAAAAAGATTTATCTTGACGTAATATGTATCGCAATTTCTCTGTACGGATATTATCAGGCAGACAGAACGGTAAGTGACATAACGGGAAAAGCCGACAGCACGGGTGCTGTCGATCCGCTTCTTTATGTAAGCTCGTCGCTTATGATTGTGGGACTTGGACTGTTGTTTATAAGGCTCCAACCTTATCTTGTGAACCTTATTTACCTCACAGGCAAAAAATTTTGGCATCCGGCAAGCTATTTGAGCTTTAAGGAAAACAAAAAAAATTCGGGAAGCGTTGAATTTATAATTTTGTTTACGGTAATATCGATATCGCTCGGAATTTTTAATGCGGTGGTGGCACGCACGCTTCTTCAGAATGCGGTTGACGATGCCGAATATCTTGCGGGCTGTGACATTATCGTTAAGGAACAATGGAAGGACAATTCCTATCTTGCGGAAGAGGGACTTGAGGAGCTTACCTATTACGAGCCCGATCTCGGAAAATACGATACGCTTGATATCCTCGAAAAATATACAAAAGTAATTTATGATAACCGGATAACGGTTCAAAACGGCAGCGGAAATTTTGGCGCCACGCTTATGGGAATTCATACAAAGGAATTTGGGGAAACGACTGCGTTACCTTATGGACTCAACGAAAAAAGATACAGGGAATACTTAAATCTCCTTGCATTAAACGAAAAGGGAGCGCTTGTTTCAAGCACATTTAAAACGGTTTACGGTGTAAACATAGGCGACACCGTAACGCTTAAAGATGCGTCCGGAAACAGCATGTATCTTGTGATTTTGGACTTTTTTGATTATTGGCCCGGATATGAAAAGAGCACGGTGACGCAGGATGCATCGGGAGACACCGTAACTAAAGACAATTTCTTAATTGTTGCAAATTATCATACACTTACCGAAAATTGGGGACAAATCCAATATGAGGTATGGATGAAGTTAAAGGACAAAGCGGATACGGATGAGTTTTATACGTGGATTAAAGAAAACAATGTGACGGTCACAAAATATAACGATAAGGCATCAGACGTAAACGATGTGATAAATGCGCCGTTGCTCCAGGGTACAAACGGAATACTCACGATGGGATTTTTGGTTACGATGCTTCTTTGCGCAGCCGGATATCTTATTTACTGGATAATGGCAATAAAGCAAAAAGAGCTTATGTTCGGAATCCTGCGAGCCGGCGGTATGCATAAGGGCGAGGTTATGCATTTTCTTATAAATGAGCAGCTTTTTACGGGCGGCTTTGCGATTTTGGTCGGAATATTTATAGGAAATCTGACCGTGAAATTGTTTGTTCCGGCACTTCAAAAGGCGGCATCGGCAGGCACACAGGTACTTCCGATTGAGATTGTGACCGGCGGAAGCCACATAACAAGACTTTATATCGTGATTATGATGATGGTTGTTTTGTGTATTTGTATTTTGTCAAATCTTGTGCAGCGCTTAAATATCACCAAGGCGCTTAAGCTTGGTGAGGATTGATAAAGTAAGAAGAAAGAAAAATATGATTATAAAAAAGTACGATAAAATTGATATTAAGACGGGTGTCGGACTTGACGAAAGCGTTCTCATAGCCGCAGAAAATCTTAAAAACGATTTTCTTAAGGTGCTGATTGTAGGTTTTGACTCGGAAAATCCCGTGCTTACCGTAAAAATTACGGCTTATGACAAAAACCTCCCGTGGGAAGCATATGTGATAAAGTGTTCGGGAAATACTCTTTATATTACGGGTGCGGACAGACGCGGAAGTATTTACGGAATCTATAAGATCTCCGAGATGCTGGGCATTTCGCCGTGGTACTTTATGGCGGATGTGCATGTACGGGAAAAGGAAAGCTTTGAGCTTCCCGATGACTTATTTATTTCGGAGCATCCGTGCGTTCAATATCGCGGAATTTTTATAAATGACGAAGAGGAACTTGACAAATGGGTGCGCCTTCACATGGGAGAAGATACAATAGGCGTAAAAACCTACGAAAAGATATTTGAAATGCTTCTTCGCCTTCGCCTTAATTATATCTGGCCCGCAATGCATGTGAATTCCTTTAATATGAAAAAGGAAAACGGAATTTTGGCGGACAGGATGGGAATAGTTGTCGGAACAAGCCATTGCGATATGCTTATGAGAAGCAATAATCGCGAGTGGGCGCCGTGGTGCCGCAAAAAAAATTATACCGATGCGGAATATGATTATTCCGAGCCCGGAAGAAACAGGGAAATATTAAATGAATATTGGTCGGAAAGCGTAGAGCAGAATAAAGATCTGGAAGTGAGTTATACACTCGGAATGCGCGGTGTGCATGATTCGGGCTTCAGTGTGAAAAGTCTTATTGGGCTAAAAGGAAAAGAACTTTTAAATGCAAAAATAGATTTGCTGGAAACGGTAATAGATGCACAGGAAAAGATAATTGCGGAGAAAGTTAAGACGCCCCCCACAAAGCTTTTTATTCCCTATAAGGAGGTTTTGGAGCTTTACGATAACGGGCTTAATGTGCCGGATGACTTAACGCTTATTTGGGTAAACGATAATTATGGCTATGTGCGCCGGTATCCGAGTGATGCGGAAAAATGCCGCCCCGGCGGAAACGGAATCTATTATCACAATTCTTATTGGGCTCCGCCCGGAAATTCGTATATGTTTATAAATACGATTCCGCTTTCGCAAACGAAGAATGAGCTCATAAAAGCTTACAACGAAGGAATTACAAAGCTTTGGGTGACGAATTTTGGGACAATCAAGCCTTTGGAAGAGGAGCTCAGCTTTTATGCCGATCTTGCATGGGAAACGGGAAACGGAAATGAGACTACGGGTGATATTGTCTTGTGGCTTAACAATTGGCTTAATTATACGTTCGGCATAGGTGTGGGAGAGGCACTCGCATCCGATTTGGCAAAATTCGACCAAGTGACCAATGTAAGAAAAATAGAGCACCTGGATTCAGACATTTTCCCGTTATACGGCTACGGCGACGAAGGGGGAAAAAGGATTAATTTTTATCGCGCACTTTATGAAAAGGCGACAAAAATTTGGGAAAATTTGGAAGCTGACCGTAAGGACGCATTTTTCCAAATGATTCTCATGAAAATACAGGCGGCTTATTTTTCGAATGCGATGTTTTATTATGCCGACCGTTCGTTTTCGTGCAAAAAGGCAGGCAATCATGCATCCGCAACCTATAATACGATTTTGTCATTATCTTATGACAAAATGCGAAGAAAGATGCTTTATTACTATAATAATATAATGAGTGGCGGTAAGTGGTCAGGGATTCTTACGCCCGAGGATTTTCCGCCGCCGAGAACGGCGATGTTCCCCGCGGTCTGCCCCGCATTAAAATCCGCGCCCGACCGGCTTATTGTACGCACATGGTCGGATGACGGATTATTAAGGTTTACTTGCAAAACCAAAAAATGGATCGAAATTTCAAATGCCGGCGAATCGGAAATCGGATTTAACATATATGCACCCGATTTTTTGAGAGTGTCTGAGACCGGCGGAACGGTACATTTTGAAAAAAGAATTTTTGTCGAAAATTTAAGCGATGAGTGTAATGAAGCGGTTATCCGCATAAATTCTCCGGATACGGGCGAAGAAATAAAAATTAATGTAAGCGTGACAAAAGGAACAGACGACGACAGGATCATTTTGGAGCATAATTGTATCAAAGAAATATCCGGTAATGTTTCTTTTATAAAGGATCTCGGACGTGATCACGGGGATTTGCTTCAATTTGACGATGAAACAGGAAAAGTGTCATACGTGTTTAACGTATATGAGGACGGTGATTATAAGATTTTGATCCACAGATTTCCGACACTTAATTCTGTGGGAAAGATTAGAGTATGTGCAATTGTTGACGGTACTGAAACGGTGCTTTGGGCAGGAGCAACAGACGAACACATGGCAAACTGGAAAGAAAACGTCCAAAATAACGGTGAAACGGATTTTGGGTTTGATATCTCTCTTAAAAAAGGGCAGCATGAGTTAAAACTTAATGCAATCGATAAATATTTTTCGTATTCAAGGATTTTTGTCGTAAAAAAGGATGCGGCTTTATTTAATACGGGAAGCTTAAATTACGGTGAGGATTTGCCGTATGTCCCTGATTTTGACAAAGAAGCCCAAAAAATGTACGGGGAAATCGAGCTTAGACCACGCCGTGAAATTTTTACGACATTTAAAAATTATTCGAATGCAAATGAAGATTATGATGAATACAGAGAAGGTGAAAAGGAAGTCGATTTAAAAAATTTTAAGCATGAATTTGAAAAGCACGTTACAGAGACTTTTGAAAATGCAAAAAATCCGCTTTCGACGGATTTTTCCGCAGGAACGGTATTTGCGGATACAAAGTACGCGTGTGTTAAAGGTGCGGTTGATTACTGCCTTATTCCCCAAAAAGGCGGTATAGGGCTTGGGGCATATGTTCGCAAAAAAAATAAGTATTTAACGGATGATCAGCCCGTATTAAATTTTACCTTCGAAACCAAAGAAAAATCAAAATACATGCTGTGGGTTGAACTCTTTATGTGGGGAAACGACAGATTGAAGTTTGAAGTGACGATTGATGATGAAACGTGGGATATGCCGCATTTTATAAAGAAGCTTTGGTCATATTCTTCGGAAAATACATGGAAATGGTATCCCGTGTGCGAAAAGGAACTGGAGTGCGGCACTCACAGGCTCTCAATCAAAATCCTTGCTTCCGGCTTAAGAATCGGAAGAATTCATTTTGGGACAGGTGACATATGGAAAAATTAATTTACGAAAATCCGCTTTCGTGTGAATCGGATATCAAAGACTGGATACTTGAAGGAAAGGCAAAAATTTCATTTGATAATAATAAAATGCAAATGGAAAATGAGCTTAATGCCGCACTCGGGCAAAAAGCGAATTATGTGCTTTGGTGTGACAGGGTTTTTCCGTCAGATGTCATAATAAGCTGGAAATTCAGACCGATACGGGAGCCGGGGCTTGCAATGACATTTTTTGCGGCAAGGGGGATTCACGGCACGGATATTTTTGATAAATCGTGTGCTCCCCGTAATGGCGAATATAATCTGTATCATCACGGCGACATAAATGCCTTTCATGTGTCTTATTTTAGGCGCAAAGAGCCCGACGAGCGCGCATTTCATACGTGCAACCTGCGTAAAAGCTACGGCTTTTATCTGGTTTCGCAAGGTGCCGATCCGATTCCGGACGCAAACGACTCTGCGGATTTTTATGAAATAAAAATCGTAAAAAACGATGACACAATTCAATTTTTTATAAACGATCTAAAATCCTTTGAATATCAGGATGACGGGAAAACATACGGCGCAAGGCTCGAATCCGGAAGAATAGGATTCAGGCAGCTTGCGCCGATGATAGGTGAATATTCTGACTTGAAGGTTTGGGAGATTTGTTAATCTTTCCCGATTGTTTTAGGCTCTGAACTCGATTATGCGGCTTTGTGCCCCAGTGCTTTTATCCGCAAAATTTGCTTCGACATATATTTGATATACGTCGGACGAGGGAATCGTAAAGGGCATCACCGGAGAATTTTTCTTTTCGTCTGCCGTAACAGTCTTAAGCGGGAAAAACTGAAAGTCAACGGAGCCTTTTCTGTAAACGGTATAGGAAACAGCACCCTTAACATCGTCCCAGATGAGTAAGAAGCTTGTAATGCCGTTATCCGAATGGATTTCCTGAATCGCAAAGCCTGTGGGGCGTGTTTCGTCGGTAGGCGTGGGAGTTTCCGTAGGAGCCGGCTTATCTATCTTAAAGTCTGTGGAGATTGCGGGCTTTAATTCGCGAAGCTCTTTTCTGTCGGACTTTAAAATCGCTTCCGCAACAAGCTTTGCATACATTGTTGCGCCGTATTCCTGCAGGTGAGTGTTGTCATGAACACCGTCTGCGTAAGCACCGTCGGGATAGGCATTTTTTTCCGCCCAAAGGTAAATGAATTTTGATTCTTCGCTGCCTATCGAATTCAAATAATCGACGGTCAAATTGCAAAGGTCGACATAAGGCACGTTTTCGCTTTCTGCGACCTTTACCATTTCGTCACGGTATTTGCCGAACGAGGGGACAAAGCGGCCTTCGTGGTCATCGCAGTTCCTTCTTGCGATCGGAGTCACAAGTATAATCGTTATTCCGCGCGCACGGCAGGAAGCCACATATTTTTTGATGAAATATCCAAAATCCTCAGGTGCCACAAAGCGGTTGGGGCGTACGGCAGTTGCGTCGTTGTGTCCCCACTGAATAAAACAGTAATCGCCCGGAGCGGAGAGCGAGAGGAGTCTGTCCCATTTGCCTTCGTTTATAAACGAGCGCGCGCTTCTCGCACCGATTGAACGGTTTTCGATATTGAAAAGCGGCGTCTCGTAGATATGATTTTGAGGATAACAAAGATCCGGCGACTGAATTTCGGGAGTTGTGAGCCCTTTGTTAAAAAATCTGTAAAGCACCTGACCCCATCCCGTTTGCGGATAATAAAAGCGTTCATACGACTGAACGGTTGAGTCGGATGCAATATAGATGGTAGGCTTTGATTTGGGTGCTTTTTTGGGAAGCTCATTATAACCGATATCCGTAATCGTGATATCAAAGGAGCGAGCATTTTCTTTCACTGTTTCCTTTGTGGGCACAAATATTTGGATTATCGTGTCTTCTTCGACGGAGCAAAGCGTAAATTCAATTTCTTTTACGGAATTTGCGGGTACGGTATCCGAATTGATTTTTAAAATTCCGTTTGCAAGAATGCTTACGGGAAGATCATTTTCGGAATCGTTTTTTACCTTTATGCACCACTTGCCGTCGGTAAGCCCCGTGTGATATTTAAATCCGACGCCCTCGGTATAAGGGTAAATTCCGAAGCCCGTCGACTCGGTTTCTGTCCAGTTTATCGTTGTGACTTGGACATAAGAATCCGTGACACTAAAAAGCCCCGGAATATCTTTAAAGGGAACTTCCTTTATTTCAGGCTTTCTTTCTGTATAAATGCCCTTGTTCCAGCCGGCGGCGGGAGTGGGGTAAGTGATAAGTAAAGGTGTTAATGAATCGATAAACATGTGTTTTCCTCTTTTCAATTTATGTTGAAAAGAGTATAACATTTAAAAAAAATCTTGGGAACAGAACATAAGAAGATTAATAAATTGACACTTTTTGAAATTGATGATACTTTACCGTAAAAGTGTCACAAACTGACCAAAGACACGAAGCAGCTAACTTTTATAATTTAAGGAGAAAACAAATCAATGGCAGGTGAATCCAAACTTTTTGATCCGGAAGGACCGTTACTTTCAAGCTTTAATACAATAAAAGATTTGATTACCTTAAATCTTATTACGATTCTTTGCTGTATTCCCGTTGTCACGTCGGCGGCGTCGCTTACGGCAATGCATTATACCTGTTTAAAAATGGTACGAAACGAAGAGGGTTATATTACCAAAACCTTTTTTAAATCTTTTAAGGAAAATTTGAAGCAGGGGATAGGCGCAAGCATCATTATGATTCTCATTGCGGCATTTCTTGCGGCCGACTTTTATGCGACGACATTATTTACCGATTCGCCGCTATTTGTACGCTTTGCGACAACCTTCATTATACTTTTCGGCGCGGTTTATATTGTGACTCTTACATTTTTCTTCCCTGTGGAAGCAAAATTTAATGCAAAGCTTACACAAAATATCACAAATGCGTTTAAAATGGCACTTTCGCATTTTCCCATGACCCTTCTCATGATATTTTTTAATTTGCTTCCCTTTGTAATATGTTATTTTGTAAATGTTCTGTCGCCGCTTCTTTTTATTTTCGGCTTTTCGGTTCCGGCATTTTGGGATGCACTTCTTTATAATAAGATATTTAAGAAAATGGAAGAT
>CAVJHK010000002.1:30934-93641 GCA_963649295.1 Lachnospiraceae bacterium
AGCAAACAGTAAGCCTAAAGCCGAAGAAATGCCTGAAACTTATGATACGGAAAATACAAAAAAATTTTAAAGAGATAATCAAAAGAGATATTTAAAAGAGGAATAAAGATGTTCGGAAATTTGTTTGATTTTGACGGGCCGGTGTTAAGAGCTTTGGAGCTCATCGCAAATCTTGTGATATTAAGCATACTTACCGTTATCTGTATGGTGCCGGTTGTGACTTTCGGACCGGCCGTAAAGGCGCTTTTTGCGGTTTCGTTAAAACTTGTGAGAGGTAGTGACGGCTATATCGTAAAGGAATATTTTAAGCAGTTTAAAACGGATTTTTTAAAAAATATTCCGTTCGGGCTTGTGACGCTTGTTATATTTATCGTAATTATTTATAATACCTGGTTTACCGTTATAAACAGAAACGTACTTCCCGTTTTTTATATTATTGTACTTGCGCTTTTAAGCTTTTTTGTACTTTGCACCGTACTTTGGGCGATGCCCTTAAATGCGAGATTCATAAATCCCGTATTTAAGACATATAAGCTTGCGGCGATTCTGGTTGTGACTAAGTTTGGAAAAACACTGTTGCTTCTTCTTTCGTGGTGTTTTATACCGGCATGCGTATTGTTTGTTTCGGGAAATTTTTTGCCGCTTGTATTTTTGCTTGAAACGGGACTTTCAGCTTATTTGTGCGCAAAAACGTATGATGAGCTTTTCCGTGAATATGAGGAAAGAATAACAACGGCAGAAAAGCAAAATTCCGATTTAAATTAATATTGTAAAATATACATGCACGGAATGTGTCTAAGCCTGAATTTAAGCTTATTTTGGTGCATTAAGTCTGTAATTTCTTCTGTATTCGTCGGGCGTAATTCCGAATTCCGCTTTAAATATGCTTTGGAAGTGTGACTGGCTTTTGATGCCGATTTTGAGCGCCACTTCCGAAACCGATATTTTTTCTTCACTTTGCAAAAGCTTGATTGCTTTGTCAAGCTTTTTTTCTTTTATATAATCCGAAAAATTGAGCCCCGTGTTTTTCTTAAAAAGCCTTGAAAGATAGGCATCCGTCAGGTCAAAGTGTGCGGCTGTTTCGGAAAGATTGGTGCGGCTTAGGTTTTTGTCGACATAATCAAGTATTTCCGTAATGCTTTTTTGTAATCGCGCGCTTAATTCAACATGTGTAAAATTGTCACGGTATTTTTTTATGCTGTCGGAAAAAATATTAAGTACACCCGCAATTCCGCTGTTTTCGTACAACAGTTCTATTATGTTTCTTGAAAGATACGAAAAATTGTAATTCTGCTTGTGGAAAAAGAGCTTTAATGCCGCATAAATATCCGAAACCAGCTGCAGCATTTCGGAATAACTGTAGTATATTCCCGTGTCTCCGGGATTTAAAAATGCGTCCGCGGTCATGTCAAGATAATTTATTATGCTTTCATATTTTTTTTGGCACAAATCGTCATAGACGGTCACAAGAATATTTCTGTTTATGATCTCGTGATTGTTTTCGCATTTGTGGAGAATATCGGCGGAAACGGGAGCCCTGTAGCCGAAGAGGAGACTGTATTTTACCGCCTGAAACAAAAATACTCTTTCGGAAAAAAGCGTATTTCGTCCCAAAATGTTTTCGGAATAAAATATGTAGGAACGGCTGCCTTGTGAAAGCGTAAAAAGCGTTTGGCGAAGCGAACCTATAAAAGCCGTGGTGCTGAATGTCGCAGCATTATAATTTAAGTAGCAGCAAATCAGATTTCCCGCTTTTTCCGTAAAATGCATTATGTAGGAAGCGGACAAAAGATTTGTGCATGCGGATAAAATTTCGTCAAGCAGCTCCGGAGAAGATATATTTCCGAGTGCATCTCTGTGTTCCAAAACTATTATTGCGTGATCGGGCTCGGAATCGGGACCGAAAAGTTCTCTTATGTGATTCTTGTTAAAAATTACCAAAATCGTATCTCCTTACAATAAATTTCACATTTTTTTTGTATGGACATAATTTAGCACAAATGTCAAAATTACACAACGATTTTATGACCGGATAATAAATTGATTATTCATGAACTGCTAAATAACGCAAAGATGTCAAAAAAACGCAATTGTGCATAATGTACAAGTATGGTACGATTTTTGGGAAGTCAGAAAAAATATTCCCAAAAAATGTGTATATGAATCTTAGCTAAACAGATAAAATGCACAAACGTCCGGAGGATTTATGAGCAGGAATTTCTTAAAAATCGCAAAAAAAGCAATTTGTCTTTCGCTTGCGGCAGTGACAATAACGGGGAGCGTGCCGTGTGCTTTATGCACAGCGTTTGCTGCCGAGGGAACAGCACTTAAGGACAAATATACGCAGTTTGAAGGGAGAAACATCGAATGGAAATATAGTGTCGGTGAGGATGTAAAAAATTATTCCGCAATAAGCAAAGAATACGATTCGTACAAAAATGCGACGGAAGATATAGAAGTTTCTCTGTCTTCCCTAAAATACGAGAACGGAACAAAAGCGGAAACGGTTGAATACGAGGGAAGGAACGCTGTATTAAACGATCTCGACAACGAATATATCGAATTTACCGTAAACGTTCCCGAGTCAGCGCTTTACGGCTTTGAAATCGATTATTATATGGCATCCGACAATTCAGATTCGGCAAAGAGAAATCTTTATATCGACGGCAATTATCCTTTTACGGAAGCCGGCGATCTTGAATATTACAGATATTTTACGGATGACGGCGAACCGATTTTAAATTCGATCGGTGACGAAACACGTCCCAAACAAAAGGAAATTACGGGCTGGAGAACGCAGGGGCTTACCGATACAACGGGTATCACGAGTGAGGATTTCCTTGTATATCTTACAAAAGGCAAGCATACCGTAAAATTTGTTGTGACAAAGACTGATATGTATATTTCGGGGATCCGTTTTACGGCGCCTGAAACAATTAAGTCCTATGCGGAGGTTGCGGCGGAATATACTATAAACGGCTACAAAAAGGTGGACTGCGAAAAGATAACCTTCCAGGCGGAAACGGAAGCAATCGAGAAAAACGATACGACGCTTCGCCGTGAAAACGACGGTGATCCGCTTGTAGAGCCCGCATCCGGCACAAGCAGAAGATTGAACGTAATCGGCGGTTCACGCTGGAAATACGGAAATCAAAGTATCACATGGCAGTTTACGGTTCCGGAAGACGGACTTTACAAAATCGGAATGTACGAAAAGCAGGCGTGGAACGACGGACTTCCGTCATACCGCCAGGTAAAAATCGACGGCACGGTGCCTTTTTCGGAACTCTTAAATTACAAATTTGAATATACGGGCAGTTCTAAGTGGATCGTAAATACGTTTTCGGATGAGGACGGAAACCCATATATGTTTTATCTTACGGCAGGCACGCATACAATCACGATGACCGTTAAGATGGGAAATCTTGGCCCCATACTTGAATCGCTAAAGGAAGACATTTCGGTTCTCTCGGAAGTGCTCCTTGACATTACGATGATTGCGGGTTCGAGCCCCGACCCGAACTACGATTACGGCTTCTTTGACAAGATTCCGGATCTCGAAGACAATTTAAATTATCTTATAGACAGTCTTGAATATAAATATGAGCTTGCGGAAGACATGTCCGAAAAAACATCGGCAATGGCAAATAATTTCCTTGCCGTAAAGGCGGATATCGTAAAGATGGTTGAAGATCCTTTTTCGATCGCAAAAAGATATTCCTCTCTTGAAGACGCGCAGACAAAATTATCCGAATATTACCAGTCGATTCAATATTTGCCTCTCGTAATCGATGAATTTTATGTAGGAAATCCCGACGAAAAGTGGAAGAGTGTTTCATCAAATTTCTTCCAAAGATTTGCAGTTACGGTTCAGCAATTTTTCCTTTCCTTCACAAAGGACTACGACAACGTCGGAAGCGTGCTTTCGGATGACGTCGAGGTTACGGAAACAATCGACGTATGGATCGCAAGAAGTACGGAATATGCGGAAATCATAAAGCAGCTTGCGGACGAAACGTTCACACCGGAAACGGGAATAGCGATCAACGTAAATGTTCTTCCGTCGTCGCAGCTTGATGCGGGTCAGGTAAATGCAATCATGCTTGCGATCACATCGGGAAAGGCTCCCGACGTGGCACTCGGTGTTGACATAAAATCACCCGTAGAATTTGCAATACGTGACCAGGTATACGATTTGTCACAGCTTGAAGGCTTTGACGAAATCAAAACAAATTTTGTCGAGGCGATATTTACACCTTATGAATATCAGGGCGGAATATACGCGCTTCCGGAAACAATGAACTTTAATGTCCTTTTCTATCGTAAGGATTTGCTTTCGGAATATGATATCGACCTTCCGGATACATGGGAAGATTTGTATGAATATGTTCTTCCGGCGCTTTATCAAAACGGCTTTGAATTTTACTTCGGCAGAGAATTCACCCAGTTCCTTTATCAAAACGGCGGTGAATATTATACGGAAGACGGCCTGCAGTCGGGACTTGATTCGGCGGAGGCTTATCAGGCATTTAAGGAATATACGGAGCTCTTTACAAACTACGGTGTAGCAAAGACTGCAAACTTCTATCAATATTTCCGCTCGGGACTTATGCCTCTCGGTGTCGGCGATTTTAATATGTATATGCAGCTTTCGGCTGCTGCCCCCGAGCTTACGGGCAAATGGGGAATCGTATCCTTGCCCGGTCATATGACATCCGATGGCACCGTTGACAGAACGGCGGGAGCAATAACACAGACCGGCGATATTATCTTAAAGCAGTCCGATAAGCCGGAGGAAAGCTGGGAATTCCTAAAATGGTGGACAAGCACCGAAACGCAGTCTCAATTTGCAAAAGAAGTTGAAGCGCTTATCGGAGCGGAAGCGAGATGGAATACCGCAAACAAGGAAGCTTTCTTAAGCCTTTCCTGGAGCAGGGAAGACATCGCGGCACTTGAAGAAGAATGGCTTTGGGCAAAGGAAACTCCTTATGTTCTCGGCGGATACATGACCGACCGTCACCTTACAAACGCATGGACAAGCGTGGTAATGAGCGGCATGGACGTAAGAGAAGCACTTGAACGTGCGGTTAAGGACATAAACAGAGAACTCAGAATGAAACAGGAAGAATACGGGGTAATAGCCGATGAGTAAGACCAAGGTGGTAATCGCCGAAAACAGCTTATACAAAGATTATACAAAATGGCAAAGATTTAAAAAATTCTGGCACAAGAACTGGATGGGATATGTTTTTCTTGCCCCGTTTGTAATATTGTTTACGATATTCGTTGTCGCACCCGTAATTACGGCGATAGGCTTAAGCTTCACCGACTACAACATGATGCAGTCGCCGAAGTGGGTGGGATTCAACAATTACAAGCTTCTTTTCCTTGACGACGACGTATTCAAAATGGCAATTTCAAATACCGTAAAGTTTGCTATAGTTACGGGTCCGGCGGGATATCTGCTTTCGTTCTTTGCGGCCTGGGTAATAAACCAGTTAAAGGCAAAGCGCGCGTTTGCGCTTGCATTTTATGCACCGTCGATTTTGTCGGGTGTCGCAATGTCAAACGTATGGCTCGTAATTTTCTCGAGTGACCGAAAAGGCTATATAAACTATTTCCTCATGAACAGCGGACTTATCGATGAACCGATTTTGTGGAATACGGATCCCAATTACATAATGGGTGTCGTAATGTTTATACAGCTCTGGATGAGTATGGGTACCGGATTCCTGGTATTCCTTGCAGGTCTCCAGAATATGGACCGCTCGCTTTATGAGGCGGGAGCGATAGACGGCATAAAGTCAAAGTTCCAGGAACTCTTTTATATAACGCTTCCTGCAATGAAGCCACAGCTTCTCTTTGGTGCGATCAATACCATAACGGGCGCGTTTGCGGTATTCGATATCGCGGTAAACGTTGCCGGTATGCCGAGCCCCAACTATTCGGCACATACAATCGTTGCACACCTTTACGACTATGCATTCATACGTTTCCAGATGGGTTATGCTTCGGCAATAGCCGTTGTACTTTTCCTTATAACATTTATCCTCGGAAAGATCGTTATGAAGACGCTTTCATCAAAGGACGAATGATTACAAAAAGAGAGGATTTAACGAATGTTAAAGATAAAATGGTTCAAAGGACAATGGCTTCACATTACCTTCGGCAAAGTGGTTTTATATCTTATAATGCTGTTACTTGTGGCATTTACGGCATTGCCGCTTGTATATGTTGTTGTTACGGCGTTTAAGCCGCTTGACGAATTGTATATTTATCCGCCGAGATTTACGGTTAAAAATCCGACAACCCAAAACTTTTCGGATCTTGTGGTTTCACTCGGAAGCTCGACGGTACCTTTTACAAGATATATTTTCAACAGCGTCCTGATTACGATTGTGGTTGTGGTGCTTACCGTTATCGTATGCTCGCTTGCGGCATATGCTCTTGTAAAATTTAAGCCGGTCGGCGGTAAGGTTTTGTTTGACTTAATACTTGTCGCACTCATGTTTTCGGCACATGTAACAAAGATTCCGAGTTACCTTATCATAAATAAGCTGCATCTTGTAAATACGTATTGGGCGCTTATTTTACCGAGCATTGCGGTTGCTTACAACTGCTTCCTTATGAGACAGTTTATACAGCAATATCCGGACGAGCTTATAGAAGCCGCCCGCATAGACGGTGCAGGCGAATTCAAGATTTTTATAAAGATGGTAATGCCGGCGCTTGCGCCCGCATGGTCTACGCTTGTTGTTTTTTCGTTTGTAAGCAACTGGAACGATTATTTTTCGCCTCTTATTTACATTACGAGCCAGGCAATGAAGACGCTTCCTCTTGCACTTAAGACAATAGGAACAGGCATTGCGAGAGCGGGTGCCACAAATGCGGCATCGCTCCTTACGTCGGCTCCCACAATTATTATCTTTACGGTCATGCAGCGTCACGTTATGGAAACAATGACATATTCGGGAATTAAGGGTTAAGGAGGAAAAAATGAGAATCAATAAGAAAATCAATGCTTTCCTGCTTACCGTGGGAGTGATTGTTTCGACGCTCGGAACGTCGTCTGTTTATGCGGCCGATTCCGGAAATTATGTAACGGGCGATGACTCAAGCCGTCAGCCGGTTCCCGAGTGCTATAACGTAGTCGAAACGGTTTACAACATAGGAACCTTTGAGGATCCGAATCCCAATGCACGTAAAAAGACTTCGGTATTTAAGGCACCGAAGGACCTGTTTGTTGACGACAACGACTATGTATATGTTGTGGATTCCGGAAACAATCGTATAATAAAATTTGACGATACTCTTACAACGGTGGGTGTTTATTACGGGCCCGAAGACGGACTCAGTGCTCCTGAAGGAATATTTGTAGATTCCGACGGTGACATGTATGTTGCGGATACGGGAAACAAGCGTATTGTGCATATGGATTCGGAAGGAAACGTAATCGAAATATTCACAAATCCCGAAAGTGAGCTGGAAACCGGCGAATCTTTTACACCGTCAAAAATAATCGTAAACGATACAGGTTATATCTACGTTGTTCGCGGTGAAAATATTATGGCAATCGACGGAAACGGAACCTTCCGCGGATATTACGGTCAGACAAACATAGGCTACAGCCTTTCGGAAGTATTGATGCGTATGTTTGCGTCAGATCAGCAAAAACTGTTCGCCACAAAACGTCTTGCCTCGTCTTATGTGAATCTCACATATGGTGACGACGGAATGATTTATGCGACATCAATGGACAGAGACGAGGGCGAAATTAAAAAGCTAAACTCCGTCGGAACAAATATTTACAGAAAATATAAGACTGTCAGCAGTTCGTTCACAAACCCGATTACGGCATGGTTCAAATCCACATTCAAATCGGTTGTTGCGGGTCAGTCATTCAAATTCGGTGAATATTTTAATGACAACAACGAATATATCGAGCCTGAGTTTTCGGATATTTGTGTGGACAGTGACGGCATAGTCACTGTTGTCGAAAGACTTAACGGAAAAGTCTACCAATACGACCAGGACGGCAGAATGCTTGTTGCATTCGGCGGACTCGGCGAAAAGAAGGGACTTTTTACAAAGCCGTCCGCAATAGATGTAGATAGCAAGGGCAACATTTATATACTTGATCAGATTGCAGCAAATATTCAGGTTTTTGAGCCTACCGAATTCATAAAGATGATCCATGAGGCAACATCAACCTACAATAACGGTGATTACGGGGCATCCTACGAGCTTTGGAGACAGGTGCTTGCAACGGACGAAAACTATGACCTTGCGCATGTAGGTATCGCAAAGGCTTATTATAAGCAGGGCATGTACAAGGAAGCGATGGAAGAGTCGGAGATAGTCGGTGACCGCGATACATATACATCGGCATTTGACGAATATAAATATGAAGTGCTTCGTGCTCATTTCCTCCCGATAATGCTTCTCGCTCTGTTCATCATTGTTGCTGTTGTATTTTTAATAAAGCTTTTTGCAAAGCATGCCAATATAGGATATTGGAAGTTCTTACGCGAAAAGAACAAGCATATGACGATTCCGTCCGGAATCATGTATTCGTTCAACACGATTATCCATCCTTTTGATGCATACGAAGGAATAAAAAATAACCGTGAACGCATAAACATGGCTGTTCCGTTTATATTGCTCGGAGTTGCCTATGTTGTGAGAATTGCATACCTTTACATTGTGCATTTCCCGCTTGCATCCATAGAAGTTGACCAGATAAATCCCTGGATCGAGCTTGTAAAACTCTTAATAGTACCGCTTTCCTGGGTACCGGCGTCCTTCATGGCAACAAGTATTTCGGGCGGTGAAAGTAAGATGAGAGAGATAATGTTTGCATCGGCATCTTCTCTTACGCCTTACATACTTATAATGACGCCTTTAATGTTTTTATCAAACATCATGTCAAAAACGCAGCAGTCGTGGTTTGGTATATTTGAAGTACTTGCGACGGTCGGAATGATCTGGCTTATGTTTGCGGCAATGATGTCACTCAACAATTATACGTTCGGAAAGACAATCGGAATGATGTTTATGTCCGCTTTCCTGATGCTTGTATTGTGGCTTGTAATACTTCTTTGCTACGTACTTACCGGCAGAATGATTCAATTCTTTATCCAATTATTTGAAGAATTCCGTCTAAACTTCCTGTAAAAAGAACAGACTGAAAGGAGAAAATTAAGCTTTATGTTTAAGAACATATTAAATAAATGTGCAGCTTTCTTTAAATCTGTTCCGAGCGGGATCGTAAACTTTTTTAAAGCTGTTCCGGAAAAGACAAAAAGATGGTGGAAAGGCGAGGTCATTACGATAAAGCGCAAAACTGCCGATCTTCCGAACAGAATGAAGCTTTGGGCAAAGAGTAAAATCGGCACAATCATTGTCTTTGCGCTTGTGATTATATTTGTGATTGTGGGATATTTTAGCATTCAAAGGGCAAAGAGCAACGCAATCACTTATTCAAAGGATTATGAAGCACCGGAAGCAACTGTTTCCTTGCAGGCTGACGGCGAATACAAGATAATCGCAAAGAATGAATATCTTGAGCTCCTGTTCTGTGAAGAAAAGGGCGCAATTCAAATTAAAAATCTCGAAAACGGATCTCTTTGGAAGAGCATTGCGGACGAAGAGGTTTATCCGTCAAAGGGCGTAAACAAGCAATGGGTTGCATATATGAGATCGCCCATATGCATTTCCTACAACGATTTAAAGAAGCGTGATTCAGGTGTCAAAAAGGTTTATGCGGGCAAGGACTGCGGATATCTCGACATCGAATATATCGATAACGGTGTTGCGGTAACATACGGATTTCTTGCTCCCGGCATTTATGTCACGGTTGAATATACGATTGACGGCGATGAGCTTGTGGTAAGAGTTCCTTACGAAAAGATTAGGGAAGACTGGAAATATGCGGTTACGACAATAGAAGTGATGCCCTTCCTCGGTGCATGCGACAATTCAAACGACGGATATATCTTTTATCCTGACGGCTCGGGTGCAATCACATGCTTTGACAGAGTGGGAGAGCGAAGCTCAAACGTAAAAATAGCATATTATTATACATATTCACATAAGACCGTTTCCCTTGAAAATTTTGAAGAGGATATGGCAAACAGATATGCGGCATCTCTTCCCGTATACGGAATAAAGAACGGTGACAATGCGCTTTTTGCTTATGCTGCGGAAGGTGCTGCCGCAACGGGACTTGCGGTTTATCCGTCGGGATACGTGCTGAGTCTTAACCACCTGGGATTTGAAGTATATGTTAGAAATGTATTCAACGTAAATATGTACAATATGTCGGGTGATGACGGAGCGGCACAGACGGGCGGCGTTGTACAGCGTGTCGACACAAAGCTTATAGAAGAAGACAAGGTTATAAGATATGCTTTCTTGTCGGGGGACAAAGCAAATTATTCCGGCATGGCGGATACTTACAGAGAGTATCTCATCGAAAACGGGCTTTTAAATTATAATATTGACAAAGATTCAGAATATTCGCTCGCCTTAAAGCTCCTTATGGGAACAAAGAAAAGCGGAATCATCTTTGACGAATATGTAAAGATGACGGGCTTTGACGATGTATCGACGATACTTGATTATCTTTCCTCAAACGGCATAACGAATACGGAAGTCGTGCTTGATTCGTGGAGCAAATCCGAAACCGATTATTGGAGCCCAAAGTACAGACTCGGAGGAAAGACGGGACTTAAAAATCTCGGAAAATATATTCTTGAAAACAATAATGCAAATGTTTACCTCGAAACAACATTTGCCGAATGTACGTCGGACACGAAAGGAATAGATCTTGACGAAGACGTTGTTTATGACGGACTTGACACGGAAGTTTCGGAAACATCGATGAAGGGCTTTTCGACATATCTTGTGAATCCTTATACGATGCTTACGAGAAACAATTCATTCCTTAAAAAGCTTTCGGGTTATGACGGAATAAGTGTTGCATATTCGAAGCTTGCAAGATATGCATATCCGGACTATAACGAATATCATACCTATACGGCAAACGAAACGGTATCGGAGATCAGAAATCTTCTTTCAAATACCGAATCTGACGGACGAAAGATAGCTCTTTCAGGTGCAAACCAATATGTTTATACATATGCGGATTTCCTTTATGAGCTTAGGGAAGAGTCTTACGGACTTGCGATAACCGACTATTCGGTACCTTTTGTGCAAATGGTAATTTCGGGATGCATCCCGTATGCGACCGAGGGAGCGGGAAACCTTTCCTACGACATTGATTTGCAAAAGCTCAAATGGATCGAATACGGTTCGATGCCTTACTTCTATCTGACATACGAATCGGCGCTCAATCTTCGCGATACCGAAGACGATACACTTTTCAGTTCCACATGGTCAGACTGGGATACGGTTGTTATAGATACTTACAATGAATTTAAAGAAAATTTCGGAAGCACATACGGCGTTCAGATGGTTGAACATACGATAATTTCCGATGATCTTGTGAGAGTGAAATACGAAAACGGTCTTACCGTTTATGTAAATTACGATACTGTTGACAAGACGGCAGACGGAATCACAATCCCCGCAAAAGACTATGTTGTTACGGGAGGCAATAATTAATGAAAAGACCAAAAAAATTTAAAATGACACTTGAAAAGAGAAATCAGTTAAAAGGTCTCGTGTTTGTCCTTCCGTTTATTTTGGGCGCGGCGGCATTCTTCATTTATCCCATATTTTTCTCGCTTCGCATAAGCTTTGCGTCGGGAGTGCAAATCGTGGGAATGAAGCTTTCGGGTTGGACGCTCGACTCCTACAAGCGGGCATTCATCGTTGATACGGAATTTTTGCCCGAATTTAAGGATACGGTAATATTTACGCTTACAAAATTCCCCTTAACGATTCTCCTTTCACTTATTATTGCAATACTTTTAAACAAGGACATAAAGGGAAGAGGACTTTTCAGAGTAATATTCTTTATTCCGTTCCTTTTGGGGTCGGGTGAAGTAATGCAGCAGATACTGAACCAGGGTGTTGATAAGGCGGTCCTTAATATCAACGACGGACGAATAATTCCGTACAACATCTTAATGTATTTCGGAGCAACAATACTCGATACCGTGCATACGGTGTTCGGACAGCTGGTTTCGATACTTTGGGAGAGCGGAGTGCAGATACTTTTGTTCCTCGCCGGTCTCCAAAGCATTTCGCCTTCTCTTTATGAAGCCGCAAAGATTGACGGTGCAACCGAATGGGAAATCTTCTGGAAGGTTACGATTCCGATGATTTCGCCGATGATGCTCTTAAATATCGTTTATACGCTTGTAGATTCGTTCACAAGCAGAAACAATACACTGCTCAGCTACATCAGAACGTACGGCTTTGCAAATGCGGAATTCTCGTATGCGGCGGCGCTTGCTTGGATTTACTTCGCATTCATCGGACTTGTTGTTGCGATAGTGTTCGGCATAATGAAGAAATACATACATACCAACGAAATCGAGGAGGTAAAAAAGCGTGAGCACAAGCACAGAATCATTACGATTGAAAAAGCGCCCAGACGCACTTTTGAATAATTTAAAGCTCCGTGCGCGTCTCTTTAAACGCAAATACGGATCCTTCTCGGGAGTCAAGCAATTATTTTTTAAGATTGTGATGTATTTGCTCATCATCGGACTTGCATTTGTATTTATTTATCCCTTTCTTTACATGATCGTAAACTCGGGAATGTCAAATGCGGACCTGAGCAGCACCACGGTTAAATGGATTCCTACGGAATTCAAATTTGAAAACTATTCGATAGCGCTTGACCTTATAAACGGAAAAACTTATGCAATCAATTCTGCAAAGGTCACGATTATCGCAACAATCGGACATGTAATAGTCTGTTCCTTTATCGGATATGGTTTTGCAAGATATAATTTTCCCTTTAAGAAATTTTTGTTTATGCTTGTTATACTTGCATTTATTGTTCCGACACAGACGATTATCATTCCGTCATACCTTACCTATTCGAACATAAGAATGCCTGACGGCTCAAACTGGATAAATACTTATTATCCGCTTCTTGTGCCTACATTTTTCGGATTCGGTCTGCGAGGCGCGCTCTACATATTCCTTTTCAGACAGTTTTATTTAACAGTTCCGAAAAGCCTTGAGGAAGCGGCACGAATCGACGGATGCGGATTTTTAAAGACCTATTGGAAGATAGTTTTTCCGCTTGCAAAATCAACTCTTGTTGTTGCAGTTGTTCTTTCGGTTGTATGGCACTGGAATGATTCGTATGAGCCGGGAATTTATGTTACGAGCCCGTCCCTTCAGTTTTTGCCTCCGCGTATCAAAGCGATCATAGCAGCAGCAAACGCACTTCCCGACGAACAGCAGGAAATGCTTCGTCAGCTTGGTCTTTCGGACGGTGAAGATACCTTAAACGATGCCGTAGTAATGGCAGGCGCAACAATCATTTCCGCTCCCGTACTTATCTTCTTTGCTTTTGCGCAGAGTCAGTTTATGCAAGGCATCGAAAGATCCGGTATTACGGGTGAATAAAATTTCCGGAAGTAAATCGGAGCTTCCTAAAATTAAAAAATCAATTTCCGATAAGGTACATACTTTTTGATAGTAACGCATAGTGCGTTATTATAAATTATTCTTTATGAATGGAGGAAAGAATTATGAAGAAATTTCACAGAGTTTTGTCTGTTGTTCTTGCAGCTTCAATGGTTATGAGCCTTGCGGCATGCGGAAACAAGACAGAAAACAATGCGGAGCCGACAAATGCGGCAACACCTACAAAGGCAGCTGCAACCAAGGCACCCGACGCAACGGCAACGCCTACACCCACACCCACGCTTGCGCCTCTTAAGATTACGGTTTCTCTTCCGTCCGACGAAGAGCACTTGGAAGCAAACCCTCTTTATGATGAGATGGTTGCTACAATCAACGAGTACACAAACATGGATATCACATGGGACTGGCAGGCAAGTGCAACCTATTATGATTCCGAGCACCTTGGACTTAAGCTCACAACAGGCGACGTTGCCGACGTACTTGTAGTAGGTACCGATACAACATTCTATACGGCAGCAAAGGAAGGACTTTTCTGGGATCTTGCACCTTATATCGACGATTATGATAACCTTGCAACAATTCCCGAGGCATTCCGCGCATATGTATCGTCAAACGGCGCAATGTACGGCATTCCCCGTTCGAGAACGCTTGCACGTAACGGTCTCGGATATCGTCTTGACTGGCTCAACAACTTGGGTCTTGAAGAGCCCACAACATGGGATGCTTTCCACAATATGCTTTATGCTTTCACCTACAACGATCCCGACGGAAACGGTATCGATGATACGGTTGGTCTCGGACTTGACTCATGGGATGGCGTATGGAACATCATGATGCTTTGGTTCGGAGTTCCGAATGAGTGGGGCATCGATTCAAACGGAGACCTTGTTTACAAGGTTCAGACCGCTGAATACAAGACAGCTCTTAAGGCTTTCAGAGAGCTTTATTCGGAAGGTGTCATCAATAACGGTTCAAACGGAATCACAGATTTCAGAGAAGTAAGTGCCGGCGGCGCAAGAAAAACACTTCTTTATAAACAGCTTGCAGGCTGCGGCGTACAGGTTCTTGATGACCAGAGAAAGGTTCAGACATATTTCCAGGATCAGGGTATCACAACGGAAGACGAAATCATTTACACACTTCAGGGTTATGTTGACACGGGTCTCGGCGCATTCTGTATGCCTCAGCTCGGCGGCAACAATATGCTTGCAATTTCGACCGTAAATATCAAGACGGAAGAACAGCTTCGTCAGGTTCTTCAATTCGTTAACGATCTTAATGACGGTACTATGCTTAACCTCATCGATTACGGTATCGAGGGAAGATCCTATTATGTAGATTCTGAAACAGGATATGCGGTTGCATACACCGGTGATGAGCTCACAACAGCACTTGACGGCAATTCCGGTTCCTATAATTATGGTTTCAACCAGGTACTTGCTTATTTCACGGCTGACGAGAATGCACGTCCCGCAACAAAGGAAACAGGTACGACACCTATTACCGCTCTTGAGCAGCAGCTTTATGCCGAAGACATTCAATATCTTGTTACAAACTATGGTTTGTCATATCAGTCTTCAACGGAAATCTATCAGAATTCAGAAGTAAAGGCAGCGCTTGACACAATTATTAAAGATGCTCAGCTTGCTTATATCGTAGGCGAACTTGACGATGCCGGACTTGATGCGGCAATCGAGCAATGGGCAAAGGCAGGCGGCACAGAGTGGACAACTCAGATGAACGCTCTTTACCATGCGGCTAAGAAGTGATTTAAGCTTAAATAAAAGCTTACTTTTAAGAAATATTTAAAATCTCGGCATAATCTTTAAATAAATGCCGATATCTAACAAAAACACTTGGACCATGCGGGCTATCATGGCTTGCATGGTCTTTTTAAAAAAAATCAGAAAAAAGACCGGAGTAAAGACAAGAATTTAGCGATAAGTTATCCGGCAAAAGGGAAAATTATGAACATTCGAATAAAAGATATAACAAAAAATTATACCGTAATTGAATGGGATAAGGTAGACAATTCAGATTCGTACGGACTTTTTTATACCGATGCGGATTCTGCAAATGCCATATACGAATGTAAATATATTGGGGAAAATACGGAATTTAAATTTATGAGATCGACGCATGTGCCTTTTTGGTTTTATGCGGAGGCTTACAAAGACGGAAAATTACTTGAGAGAAGCAAAAAACTTAAATCAGGTTCAACATACAGAAAAAATGCGCAGATCGAAAAACTTGACCGTGGGCTTGTTGCCGTAAAAACGGACGAAGGTGTCTTTTTGAGCTGGCGTATGTTTGTGACGGAAGTTACGGGATACAATAAGACGGGAATGACCGGCACGGATTTTGTAATTTACAAAAACGGCAAAAAAATTGCACTTGTAACCGACAGCACAAATTATCTTGATAAGGAAGGGTTAAGCACAGATGAATATGCCGTGCAGCCGGTATTTGAGGGAAATGCGAGCGAAATTTCAAAAGGTGTGAAGGCTTTTAAGAACGATAAAAATTATTTTGAAATAAAGCTCTTAAAGCCGGAGGACGGTATAACACCCGCAGGACAGGAATATACCTATTCCGCAAACGACATGAGCATAGGTGACGTTGACGGAGACGGAGAACTTGAATTTTTTGTCAAATGGGATCCGTCAAATTCACATGACGTTTCGCACAGAGGTTATACGGGAAATTGTTATATAGATTGCTATAAGATGAACGGACGCATTTTGTGGCGTCTTGATATGGGCGTAAATATCCGTGCGGGTGCACATTATACGGAATTTATGGTATATGATTTTGATGGTGACGGACGTGCGGAAATGTCCGTTAAAACGGCTCCCGGAACGTGCGTCACATATTATGACGAAAACGGCTCGGAGATATCAAAAAAATATATTACAATTCCCGAAAAGGATCGTGTTCGCGGAATTTCAAACGATGACAATTATGTATGCTCGGCAAAGGATTTTTACGATTATACGGTAAACCGTTTCCGCAGCTGGCATAAGCATCCCGAGGTCATAAACGGGCACTGGCCGAAAACTCTCGAGGAATGCTTCGGAATCGAAAAAAAGTATGATTATCCGCTTTCGTTTGAAGACGCCGTTGAACTTACGGACTATTTTATGGATGTTTTTGCGGTAAACAGAAGCGACAAAAACAAGCTCCGTGAATTTGAAGGCTTTATCTATGAGGGACCCGAATACCTTACGATGTTTGACGGTATGGGACATGAGATAGAAACAATCGATTTTCCCGTCCCGCGCGAAGACGACGGAATGCTTTGGGGCGATTATGCATGGAACAGAATAGAGCCTTGCAACAGAGTTGACCGCTTTAACAGTGCGGTCGCATATCTTGACGGAATTCATCCGTATTTGATAATTTGCCGCGGATATTATACAAGAGCGACAATTACAGCATATGATTTTTCACACCGCAAGCATGAGCTTTATTTTAAGGCAGATTCCGGATATGTTCTTATGGACAATCCTTTTATGCATCATTCGGCTGTCGACGGAACCGATCCCGTATACGGATGCATTGCGGGACAGGGCGACCACAGCCTGGCGGTTGCGGATGTTGATGGAGACGGATGCGACGAAATAATTTATGGTGCATGCACAATAGATCACGACGGAAGCGTTTTATATTCGACTGCCGACAAAATGCCTGACGGAAGAACGGTAAAACTCGGACACGGTGACTCGATGCATGTGGCACGCATAAATCCCGATACGCCGGGCTTTGAAATATTTAACGTATTTGAAGGCGGACTTTCTGTTCCTTACGGATATGCGCTTCGTAATGCCGAAACAGGAAAAGTACTTTTTGGAGAAAAGGGTGACAGGGATCTCGGCAGATGCATGATAGGAGACATAAATCCGTCTGTCCGCGGACTCGAAGTCTGGGTAATGAAGGTGCAGGATTGTAACGGAAATTATCTCTCCGACAAGGTACTTGGCACAAACTGCAACATAAAGTGGGCTGCGGATCTTTCGACACAGGTGACGGACGGCGTTGATTATGTTCACGAAAAGCATATAGGGCTTATAGGAGACAACACGCACGGCATTATGTTAAAGCCCGAAAATACGTCGACTAACAATGGCACAAAGGGAAATCCGTGCCTGGTTGCAGACATATTCGGAGATTTCAGGGAAGAAATTATATTGCGCACCGTTGATTCGAGCGCGATCCGTATTTATACAAATACGGAACTCACCTCACACAAGCTTTTTACGCTTCTTCACGATCCCATGTACAGGTGCGGCATCGCATGGCAGAATAATGTTTACAATCAGCCTTGCTATACTTCGTTCTATTACGCAAGTGACATGGATTTTGCAAATGTTCTTCCGTATCTCAGGGATAAGGATGAGGAATAAATACGCATTACGGAAAAATTAAGATATGGGCGGGCAAAAGATTTTGCTTAGGGGCAGAATATTCTGTTTTTGATTTGAAACTCTTTGCAAAATATCTTTTGACCCGTCTTTCAAATTGTGTTAAATTTTTAATTGCGGACAGATGATCAAAAGCTCCTTGTGAAGGTTTTTCATGAGGACTTTTGGTTGTTTATATGTGGCTATACGTTTGATTTTATGTCCGCAGTGTTTAATATTTACTTAATGTGTGTTTCGGAGGCTCTTTAATGACCGGTAGGTTAAAAGACAAAATTTCAAGTGTTTCATACAAATATCTGCTTGCATTCGGTATTTTTGTTCTTGTGCTTTTTATTTCGATTATCCTTTTTATTTATATTTATCAAAGCAATTTGATGGAAAATCGTGAAGAAACAGGGAAAAGTACCGAATTTTTGTCGAAAAAAATAGTTGAAAGCATTGACGAAAAACTCACGCTTCTCGAAAATTATTATGTAGTTTCGGCAAGCGATACCGATATACAGTGGATTATCCAAAATGATTTTGATTATTCGGATTACAGTAAGTACAAAGCAGTCATGGACATAATGGGCGGCCGAAAAATGTTTACGGATTACATAGAGAGCTATGCGCTTGTTCTTTATAATTCCGAAAAAATCATAAGCAGCAAGGGAATTTTGAATTTAAAGGATATCGTAAACAGGTCTGATATCCAAAATATTTACAGAAACGGAAGAGTAAACGGCGTGCATCACTTTTGGACGTATTCTGACAGCGTGCAAGCGGCAGGTGCGACCGTATCTGTTGATCCGAATTACAGGACTCATATAGACACAGACGGCTTATTGCTTATTGTGAGACTTCCGTTCAGCTCCGTAAACACGAGTGCTCTCGGAATAATCAAAATAAATACGGATACGCTGGAGGATATCGTTAAAAATTCGCTGTCACAGGGGCAAATTGCGGTTATTGTTTCCGATAAGGGAAATATTATATATTCGACGGATGATTCCTATAACGATTTTACGCTTTCAAAATTTAAAAGCGACAATATATCATATTTTAGGGTGCATGAAAAGGGAATTCCCGAATCAATGGGGGTTGAAACAAAGTCTCAGGTTACGGGATGGTATTTTTTTGTATATTCGGAGCTTAATACCGGTGTAAATCATTCGGCTAAATTCATGTGGACTTGGCTCGGAATGATTTTGATAATTTTGGTCATTGCGGGACTTGTCACTTTCCTCGGCTATCAAATGTATACGCCGATAGGAAATATAATGCAAAAAGTGGCACATGATAAAACCGGTGAACAGGGAAACGAATTTAAGCTCATAGAAACGCATATAGAATCTCTTGCGGTTGACAAGGAAACCCTCGAACAGCGTCTTGAAAGCCAAAAATCAAAGGTTCTTGACATGTTTTCGAGAAGACTCATAAACGAAGGAATAAAAACAGACGACGAGTGGAACGATTATATGGACGGGCTTAAAATTGAACCGCAAAAATGCTTTGCCGTCGGAACAATCGTGCTTGACATCAGAAACGAGCTTTATACGCAAAGCACGATCGACGAAGACTCGATTTGTCTTGAAATCATAGAACAAATGCCTGCCGAAATAAAAGATTTGCTTTGGATGCCGGCATTTTACAATAACGGTGCGATTGTTGCTTTTTTCGGAAACGAAAACGAGGATCTGCTTTTAAAAGATATTTTGACTTTTAATGAGAAACTTAAAATTTTTTCGTTTAAACTTTGCGGATACTATGTTTTATCGGGTATCAGCAGCACATGCCACGATTTTAAGCATTTCAGACGCGCATATCGCGAAAGCATCAAGGCACTCACAAAACAGGGTTATGAGGAATATATGAATACCGATACGGATACCGAAACATTCGAAAAAAAGGAAGACTTGAGATTTTATGTTGCTCCCAAGCCGAGCTTTAGGGGAGAATCTTACAGCAACAATTTTGAGAACGATATTTTCCTTGCGATAAAGGAAGTTGACAAGGTAAAGGCATATCATATAACCGACAGATTTGCGGAGCATCTTGTGACTGTGACATCGTCGGATATTCAGACGCTTTATATAATGCGCTACGTAAACAGCATTGTGCTTACGGCGCTTGAGGCGGGGCTCGGAACGGAAGAGCTTTTTCCCGATTCTCTTTCAAAGGTTTATGATACTCTTCTTGAAGCGATAGAGCCGAGAACCGTGAGAAAAAAGATTAAGGCACTTTTTATCGATCCCGTGATCGACAAGCTTACGGACAAAATGCAAAACGATTCCTATTTGATTATGGAATCGATCGACCGCCTTATGGAAAAAACAAAAGGAAACATTCTTCTTGCCGAATGTGCGGATGAGCTTAAGGTTCATCAGACGTATATCTGGAAAATATTAAAAATGCAGAAGGGCAAATCTTTTACGGAATATGCCGAAAAATATAAGATCGAAGAGGCAAAAAAGCTGCTGCTGCAGACAAATATGTCCGTACAGGATATTGCCGCACAGCTTGATTATGCAAATGCGCAAAATTTTATCCGCTTTTTCAGCCGCGTTACGGGACTTACGCCGGGTAAATTCAGGAAACTGTATTAAGGCACAGGAAAACGGTGTCGGAATTTTGACTAAAAACGCATTATTAAATTTCCGGTAAACAGGTTTTTTTGTAAAAAGTCATTTGGAGAAATTATGAGGAAAAGTTTGAAACGCTTTATGGCGGCCGTGCTTCTTATGGCACTTGCGCTTGCCTATGCCGGCTGCGGATATGAAAGCGATGACGAAAAAAGAATACGAGTTACCGCACAGACAATTTATTACGGTTCGGGCAAATACAATACGGGTGAGTATGCCGAAGAAATTTTAAACAAAATAGAAGATTATTGCGATGTTGACCTTGAGATTACATGGAGCGCGAGTGAGCGCATATCCGAAATAATCCAAAAATATTTAACGTCGCCCGAAACAATGCCGATGATTATGACATATTCGGGTACAATTGATGCGGACGTTGCTGCGGCCGCAAAAAACGGACTTTATGTGGATTTGAACGATTATATATGGGATTCCGAAAAATATCCCAATTTGTCCGGAATGTTAAAGTCGGTTGCCGATACGCTTAGTGTTGACGGAAAACTGATTGCGATTCCGAGAATGAGAGAAATTGCGAGATACGGACTCTGTTATCGTACCGACTGGGCGGAAAAGTTTGGACTTGCGTGTCCCGAAACACCCGAGGACGTTTATATTATGCTTTATGCCTTTACTTACGGAGACCCCGACGGGAACGGCATAGATGACACAACAGGACTTGAAATGTGCTCTTATACGGGAACGTTTGACATAATTCAAACATGGTTCGGATGCGGAAACGGCTGGGCGCTTGTCGACGGAATGCTCATTCCGGTACATATGCAGGACGAATATATTGCTGCGCTTAACTATATCAAAAAGCTTTATGATGACGGACTTATTGCGGCGGATTTTGCCGCGCGTTCGACCGAAACCTGGTCAAACGGATGCAAACTCGGTGAAAACGGAGTTTTTATCGATGTAATGGATTCGGGACGCAGAATCTGGGATTATTTTGTAAAGGAAGCAACGTTCACTCCGTCGGTTGTGGATTCGTCTGTCCCCGCATCAATGACTTTTGCGGGTGCGATAAACGGGCATACGCTTTCAACAAGCGGATACAACGGATTTTTTACATTGTCTGCGGGCTCATGCGATACACCCGAAAAAATCGATGCGGCGTTAAGACTTCTTGACCGGCTTTGCGATGACGAAATGCTTATTCTCGCTCAATACGGACTTGAGGGCATAAATTATGAGGTGAAAGACGGGATTATAATCCGCAAGGATACAGATGACCTTATACTTTCAAACAATTATGCGGGATTAAATCAATTGCTTGCTTATCTGCCGAGCGCGGAGCATATTACGACGCCGCATGTGGAAAGCACCGAAAGAAACATTGCTTTAAATGAGGCTTACAAAAAAGCTCAAAGCGCGGCTGTTATGAATCCGGCAGCCACTTATCTTGTAAATTCGGAGACGTATGCGGAAATAGGAACCGTATTAAAGGAAAGCATCGATACGGCAAGAACGCAATATATTTGCGGTGAAATAAGTCTTTCGGAATTAAAACAGGTTCATGCGGAATGGCTCAAAAACGGCGGACAGGATATAATAAACGAAGTGAATGCGGCTTACAAAAACAGCAATAAGGAATAATTAATAAGCAATAAGCTTTATTTACATGGATTAAAAAAGCATTTTGGACATAAATATGCAGATTTCAATAAAACATTTAACACGGAGGCTTTTATGATTGATATTTCGGGTAAATGGAATCTGAAATATGAGAATGAGACGGGTGACATTATTCTCCCCGGGATAATGCAATTGCAGGGATACGGGCATGATGTGGCTTTGAATACGGAATTTGTTTCCGGGCTTCACAATCATTTTTGGTATGAAAGAGAAGAATATTCATATAAAGAAGGAAAAGAAGTAAATGTCCCTTTTATTGCCGAACCCGCAAAAGTATACCGTGGGGAAGCCACATATACGAAAAATATTAAGATTCAAACGGAAGAGCGCTATTTTCTTTATATAGAGCTTACACGCTGGAAGGTGACGGTATTTTTGGACGGGAATGAATGCGGCACACAATATACGCTTTTTACACCTGTTTTATTTGATCTTGGTATTATAGAAAAAGGCTTGCATGAAATAAAGATTGTTGTCGACAATTCAATGCAGTTTCCTTATCGCCCCGACGGACATGCGGTTTCTGATGCTCTCGGCGCCACCTGGAACGGTATCGGCGGAGAATTTGCGCTTTTCACGGAAAGCGAGACGACCGAAAAGAATAAAGAGAAAAATGAATATGCGGCTTCTCATAAGAGGGAAGTGAGTGTCAAAGACGGCAATTTTTATATTGACGGAAAGCCCAAATATATGCGTGGAACGCATTTTGGGGGAGATTATCCTTTGACCGGTATGCCGCCCGTCGACCTTGAATACTGGGATAAATTCATGAACCGGATAAAGGAATGGGGCTTTAATTTTATAAGATGTCATTCTTATTGTCCGCCGGATATGGCTTTTGTTGCGGCAGACAAGGCAGGCGTCTGTATCCAGGTAGAATGCGGCATGTGGAATGTATTTAACGAAGGCATTGAGATGCTTAGGGTATTGCGTGAAGAAACAGTAAAAATTCTTAAGGCATTCGGTCATCATCCGTCTTTTGTAATGCTTTCGCCGACAAATGAGCCGGACGGCGACTGGTACAACGTATTAAGAGACTGGGTAAAATTTGCCCGTGAAACGGATAAAAGTCTCGGATACGAAAATCGCAGAATTTATACGGCTGAATCAGGCTGGTTTTATGATACTGCTCCCGAAAAAATTACAGGAACGGATTATATTTATTTTCACAGGTCGGCTGTGGGACCTTTCCCGGGCGGAGCCATAAGAAATTTTAAGGGCTGGAAGGGAAAAGACTATGATGTGTCTCTGCCCGGGTGCACACTTCCCGTTATTACTCACGAAATGGGACAATGGTGCTCATATCCTGACTTTGATATCATAAATAAATTCAAAGGCTATATGAAGCCGAGCAATTATAAGCAGTTTAGGCATTCTGCCGAAAGAAAAGGAGTTTTAAGGTATAATAAGGATTTTGCTTATTGTTCCGGCAAAAATCAATTGAGATTTTTGAAGGAAGACATAGAAGCAAACATGCGCACAAAGGCAATTAAGGGATATGAATACCTGGATCTACATGACTATCTTGGGCAGGGCGGCGCTTTTGTGGGTATCCTTGATGCTTTTTGGGATAATAAGGGGTATACTGAGCCGCCTGAAATTAAGAAAATTGTTTCTGATATCGTTTTGCTTACGCGGCTTAATTCCTATGTATTTAAAAATACCGATACTGTTTCGACTCCGGTAATTATTGCAAATTACGGGGACGGGGATATCGTGGGAGCTTCTTTAAAAGTGAGTCTCGTACTTGATAATGAAATTTATTTTGAAAGCGTAACCGAAAACATAAATGCATTGTGCGGAGACAATACCGTTATTTCATTTGTTGATATTGACCTTATGGGAGTAAAACAAAATGCAAACGGAAAGCTTGCTGTGACGCTGAAAATGAGTAACAAAACAATATCTGAAAACGACTGGGACATAAATGTTTTTGTAAAGGAAGATGAATTTGTTTCATCAAATGTCCTTTATACCAGGGATATGGAGGAAGCGTTTGATGCACTTCATGCGGGAAAAAGAGTTATATTTAGCCCATATCTCACCGATACGGATTATAATTGCCCTGTGTTCGGCATGAAAAATATATTTTGGAACGACCAAATGGGACCCAAATGGTCGCGTCCCGTGGGTATTGTATGTGAAGAGAGTAACCCTTTGTTCAAATATTTTAAGACGGAAAAATCGGGCGGATGGCAATGGGAGGATATTCTTGACAATGCGCGCGGATTTTCAATTAATCCCGAATACAAAAATATCGTCAGAGGCATAGACGGCTGGAACAGAAACGAGCCGCAAAGCATTATTTTTGAAGGAAATGTGGCAAAAGGGAAACTCATTTTTGTGGGAGCCGCACTTGACGGTGATTTTGATGAGCGTCCCGCAGCATTCATACTTAAAAATGCGCTTATCCGTTATGCGGCATCGGAGGAATTTAATCCGGAAAATAATATAGCTGAAAACGAATTGTTAAAGCATCTTTATCCCGTTACAAGAGGAAACGGGATTATAAAAGATATTGAAGTGAAGGGCGCTGATATCGATATCCGTCCGTTACTTGACGCAAATCCCAATAACGTGTGGACTTTGGAAAATATAAAGGAATTTCCGGTAGAACTCAAAATAAAGCTTAAAAAAACGGTTAATGTATACGGAATCACTTATTTGCCGCCCGTGAGGGACAGAGATTTTTTGGGATGTGTAAAGGATTATGTGATTACCGTAAAAGATAAGGAAATAAAAAAAGGAATACTTAAAAACGATTTGCTTGGTGATACGGTCATTTTTGACGAAATTGCGACAGACGAAATAACCTTTAAAATTTATGATATATACGGAAATAAAGAATTTTCGGGCTACGTGGAACGTGACGACGGCTGGTATGAGTGTAAATTCCCGGCACCAAATACGATTCAGATTGCGGGAATTCTGATAAGATTTAACGGTGACTTTGAGTGCGCCCACGGGGATATAAAATTCTGGGCAGCGGAATCACAAAATAAGCACAAGGAAATCGAAGCATAAGGAGGAAGTTTTTATGAAACTCCGTAAAATTAAAGGAAATTCGGGATATACGACATTCGGATGCATGTGGAAAGAGGGAGAATGTGAGCGTGATTCGGGCTTTATATGTAAAAATGAAAAGGGAGATACTGTTCCCCTTCAGTCAAGAATTACGGCATATTGGCCAACAGGAACAGTAAAGTGGACTGCGCATACGGCGGACAGTAAGTATCTCCTTAATGAATTTACGGTTGATGTGTCAAAAAACAAAAATACGATAGAACAATATTCGTGCGGTGCGGAATATAAAAATGCATGTAACAAAGAATTTTGTAATGCGGAAAATGCAAATCCGGGCGGAATCACAATTTCCGAAACAGAAAACGAAATTTTTGTATTTAACGGTATTTTTACGATCAGAATAAAAAAGTCCGGCGGGAATTTGTTTGAGGATATTGTTAAGAACGATAAAATAATTGCATTTTTGGCGCATCCGAAGCTTATAATTGAGGAACCCGTGACCATAAACGGAGAAACCTGTCGCTCCGAAAAAAATTATTACGGGCGGATAGATAAGGTTGAACCGGAAGAACAGGGCGATTTGCAATGCATTTTTAAATTTACGGGAACGCATGTGAGACTTAATGACGAAAAATTGCAATTTGTCATAAGAATGCGTATAAATTACAATTCGCCGTCACTTCATTTTGTGCATACATTTATTTATGACGGTGACGAAAACAAAGATTTTTTGAAGGGATTGGGAGTAAGCTTTGGTATGCCTCTGTCCGGCGAAATGTATAACCGCCACATAAAGGTGACGGGTGACTATGGCATATTTCATGAATCTGCGGTTACACTTCAAAGCTGGCGCCCGAGAGTGCCTGAGGGACTTTCTGAATCTCAAATGGCGGGCGAAGTTTTAAAGCCTACCGGTGATGCGCTTACAGCAATTCAAAAAATTATGGAAGCCGTGCCTTTTTGGGGGACTTATGACATATGCCAGGACTCCGTAAATCACTTTGAAATCAGAAAAAAGCTTACGGGTGACGAATTCGGCTATATAGATTCTTTGCACGGAAACCGTACGGACGGCGCAATGTGTGTGGGGAGCGAATCGGGCTCGGTATTGCTCGGAATTCGTGATTTTTGGGAAAAGTATCCGTCGGGATATACGGTAACGGGCTTTGATACCGATAATTTAAACATAGACATCTGGCTTTGGAGCCCAAGCGCCAGACCTATGGATTACAGGCATTATGCCGCGCGCGGATATAACCGGGTTTGTTACGAGGGCTATGATTATAAGGGAGCGGATCCTTACGGAACAGCATGCACAAACGAATTTGAAATCATGTTTTCCGACAAAATGATTGTAAGCGACGAAGAGCTTGGGATTTTTAAGGAAAATTATACCGATCCCGTCTTTTATGCGGGTGATCCCGAATTTTACCATGATATGCGCGCATTCGGTTACTGGTCGCTGCCGCTTACATCCACGGAAACCGAAAAATGGCTTGAAGGTGAGCTCGAAAAAGCATTTAAATTTTATGAAAACGAAGTGGAGCAGCGCCTTTGGTACGGAATGTTTAATTATGGCGATTTTATGCATACTTATGATATTTCGAGGCATAAATGGCGTTATGATGTGGGCGGCTATGCATGGGACAATACGGAGCTTGTGCCCACACTCTGGCTCTGGCTTTATTTTATGAGAACGGGAAGGGCGGATGTGTTCAGGCTTGCCGAACGGCTTTCGCGCCATACGTCGGAGGTGGATGTTTATCATATCGGAAAATACAAGGGAATGGGCTCACGCCACAATGTGCGCCACTGGGGATGCCCCTGCAAGGAAGCGCGAATTGCGATGGCGGGGCATCACAGATATTATTATTATCTGACCGGCGACAGACGTCTTGAAGACATCTTTGAGGAACTGAAAGATAATGAGGAAACATTTAAGGCGCGCGATCCGCTCGGAGATTTTTATGATAAGTCGGAAATGGTTTATGTAAGCCATGCACGTTCGGGCCCTGACTGGTCTTCGCTTTGTTCAAACTGGATGACGGAATGGGAAAGAAAAAATGATGCAAGGTACCGCGACAAAATACTTGTAGGCTCGGACGACATTAAAAAGGCACCCTTAAAGCTTATATCGGGCCCGGATTTTGAATTTGATCCGGATACGGTGCATTTGCGCTACATAGGAGAGCGCACGACCGGCGGAACGCATTTGCAAATATGCATGGGAGCACCTTCAATCTGGACCGAAATGGCGGATTTGCTTTGTGACGAAGAATGGAAAGACATGATGGCAGATTACGGCAAAATGTATTTTCTTTCGTATGACGAGCAAAGAAAAGCGGGAAAAGGCCTAATCGGAAACAGGGAATTTACGATTCCGATGTTTGCGGCGGGAATAGGAGCATATGCGGCAAAAAGATTGCAGGATCCGGAGCTTGCCAAAAACGTATGGAAGATTTTGCTTAATTCCGTGATTTCGGAAAACGATTTAACCGGATTTTCGTGTGTGACACATCATGACACCGCAAATATAAAGGAATTAAAGGAAATTCCGTGGATCAGCACGAATTTTGCGGCCCAATTTTGCTTAAATGCGATAATGGCACTTGATTTTATAAGGGAATATTTGCCGGGGACACTTGACGCAGCAAAAAAAATGATAGATTCCGGCGAAAGCTCGGTTTTCAGAAAGGCATAAAATACGTAAGTTAACCGATCGGGATAAAAAAAACAGTCTCTGATCGCAAAAATTTTAAAATTATCCAAACGGAGGAACAAAAAAATGATCAAAGGATTCAAAATGAAACTTTTTCCCGGGCAGGAAGCGGAGTACGAAAGAAGGCATAATCTGTTGTGGCCCGAAATGAAGGACATGATTCATGAGTACGGCGGCAAAAATTATACAATTTTTCTTGATAAGGAAACGCTCACGCTTTTTGGTTATATCGAAATAGAAAACGAGGAGCTTTGGGCTAAGGGCGCGGATACCGCAATTAACCGCAAGTGGTGGGATTTTATGGCTGACATCATGGAAACAAATCCGGACAACAGCCCCGTAAGCATTGATTTAAAGACGGTTTTCCATCTTGACTAAAAATACGGGTTGACTCTTCAGAAATTCAAGGCGTAGCCGTATTATACGAAAATTTCTATTATTTTTTGCATGAAAATTATGATTATTTTTCGGGGTACAGCCATCCCTTGTAACGCCGGATTTCCGTTTTGTTTAACTGTTCTCTTTTTGACAGCGTCTCGTGACGATAGGTGCGGGGCGTTGTCTTTTTTTGTTCGGCAAAATGTCTGTTAAAGCTTGTAAGCGACTTAAAGCCCACCGCTTCCGAAATGTTTACTATCGGATCTTCGGTGCTGACAAGCAGATCGCATGCTTTATCTATACGCAGCTTATTCAAAAAATCGAGCGGAGAGGTGCCTATTATGCTGTGAAAGAGGCGCCTGAAGTGTGTGGGGCTTAGGTGCGATATTTCGGCAAGGTAGTCGATGTCGATGCTTTCCGCATAGTGTTCGTCGATATAATCAAGGACGGCGGACAGCACCATTGCGTTTTCGGGCGGATTTTCGGATGAGGTTATCGCTTCGCCGCCCGCACTTTGGATGCGGGTGAGTTTAACAATCAGCGAAATAAGCAGTCCTGCGGCGCATGTTTTGTAATTTTGTTTTTGACCTTCAAGCTCGTTTACGATTGAGATCGCAAGAGGATAAATGTCGGGATATTCGTCGCGCGTAATAATATATTTGTAATTTTTGTAGGCGGCAACGGATAAGTCAAAGCTTTGTACGGCTGTGTTCGGCAAAAAAAGCTTCATAAATTCGTTTTCGTCCACATAAATGTATGACCAGTGGCTTTCTGTGCCCGCTTCCGACCAGGTGGTATGCGGAATATTTTTCGGAATACAGGTTATGTCACCCGCTTTAAAGGAGAGAGGCGCTTTAATTCCGTTAAAATCCATATATCCGGATTCGGAATGGCATATTCCGATCTCGAGACAGTTGTGAAAATGGAGAGTATTGCTCTTTGTGCTCGAAATTTTCCAATAATCGCCCGAGAGCAGAAATACGGGGAAATCGTAGGGCAGATAATAGTTTCTGTATTCGGTTATTTGGGTCTTTTGCTTTGACATGGGTTCTCCTTAAACGTTTACGAAAACGAGCATTTATGCGCGGTTTTAAACCAAAAAACTTTGGGAATTAACAAAAATACAAAAAAACATGGTAATTATGTACAAAAAAAAACAAACTTAACAAAACAAATTGTCTAAGTTCAACAAGGGTTCGTGACTGTATTTTATCATAAATGGTTGAAATTGCATAGTAATAATAAGTATATGATTAGAAAAAAAATTACAAGTATTTCATAATGGTGACACAAGTTGAACGTTATAGGAAGTAAAAATTAACTTCCTATAAATTACATTATAAACATGAATAAAAAGCAACACCCCGGAGGTATCTGTATGGGAAAACAAATTGCCGCATCCGTTCCGGCAAAAGAAAACAAAATTGTTGAGCCGGATCGCAAAACAAAGATTAACCGCATTAAAAAGGATTGCAAAAAAGCGGTTAAGCGCGACTGGCAGCTTTATCTTATGGTTCTCATTCCGCTTGTTCTTGTGATTTTGTTTAATTATGCGGCTTATCCGGGACTCAGGATGGTTTTCTACGATTACAAAATCATGAAGGGCTATGAAGGCAGCAAATTCGTCGGATTCGAAAATTTTAAGACTCTTTTTCACAGCTCGCAGTTTTTGTCCGCTTTAAAAAATTCGATTGTATTTAATATCCTTGATTTGCTTCTCGGATTTCCGATGCCGATTATCCTTGCTCTTCTTTTGAACGAGCTCAGATACAAAAAATTCAAAAAAGTTTCGCAAACAATACTTTATCTTCCTCACTTCCTTTCGTGGGCCGTTATCGGAGCCGTTGGATATGCGATGTTCCGTCCTCAGACGGGCTTTGTGAACATCCTTTTAAAGGAATGGGGGTTGATAGAAGAGGGAATTCCATTTCTTACCGAAAAATGGCATTGGGCGATTACATATCTGATTGTTGCCGTCTGGCAGTCGATGGGATGGGGCACAATCCTTTATCTTGCCGCAATCTCAAGCATCAGTGGCGAACTTTATGAGGCTGCGATGATTGACGGCGCAAACCGCTGGCAGAGAATGTGGCATATCACGCTTCCCGGAATCAGAAGTACGGCTGTAACGCTTCTTATTATGAATCTCGGCCGTCTCATGGGCTCAAGCCTTGAGCGTCTTACGGCATTTGACAATGCGATGGTAAGAGATTTCCAATATCAGCTTGCCGTATATATTTATCAATTCGGACTTCAGTCGTCCCACTATTCGCTTGCCACGGCCGCAAATCTGTTCCAGTCGGTAATCGGACTTATACTTGTGCTTGTTTCCGACCGTATAGCAAAAGCGCTCGGCGAAAACGGATTGTTATAGAAAGGAGGTCACTATGGCTAAAAACAAAGACAAAATTAACGAAAGCACTGTCGGTGACGGAACAAGGGCCATTACAAAATTCCGTGTCAGTGATCTTCTCATAATGATATTTATCGGGATATTGTGTCTTACATGCGTCATTCCCTTTTGGCATGTTGCCGTAAAATCCATTTCAAGCAATGCCGCAGTTTCCGCAAATTCGGTTTTCTTGTGGCCAAAGGACTTGAGCTTTGCCGCTTACAAGCAGATATTCAAAGACGGTGAGCTTACTTATTCGATGGCTTTTTCCGTCGGGGTGACCGTACTTTTTACGGTTCTCGGAATGCTTGTATGCACATGTGCGGCTTATCCGCTTTCAAGAAAACGGCTTAAGGGCAGGGCAGTATTGTCGTTTTTACTCATGGTTCCCATGTATTTTTCGGCAGGACTCCTTCCTACATACCTTTTGTATTATAAGCTTCATTTGATAGACAATTTTTGGGTACTTATTCTTCCTCTTATTTATTCGGCTTACAATATGATGATAATGAAGAATTATTTCCTTACCAATTTGCCGGATGAACTTGAGGAATCGGCATTCCTTGACGGTGCAACAAATTTCCAGATACTTTGGAAAATAGCACTTCCGCTTTCAAAGCCTATTATTGCAACGCTTTCGCTTTTCTATGCGGTCGGACGTTGGAATGCATATTCGGACAACATGTATTATACTTCAAAGGAAAGCTTAAAGCTTGCGCAATACAAGCTCTATCAGATGGTTTTGAACGCATCGGACACAATCGATTTGGTCGGTGAAACAACTGCTCAAAAGAGCTCACCGCAGGTCTTGCAGGCGGCATCGATAATGTTTGTCACGATTCCGATCCTTGTGATTTATCCTTTTGTGCAAAAATATTTTGTTAAGGGCACAATGGTGGGTGCCGTAAAGGGATGACCCATGGGAAATGCCCGGATAATTAAATAATCAATATCTTGATAGTTTCCCTTTTTAAGGGTGCTATATAAATCAGCGTGAAAACGCCAAAAAGGAGGAATTTTATGAAGAAAAACTTTCTTCGAAGAGCTGTGACACTTGCACTCAGTGCTGTTATGGCTGTTTCAATGCTTGCGGGCTGCGGCAATAAGGAAAACGGCGGCTCGGGCGATGCGGATGCCGAGTGGACGGCATTCAAGGACAACGTTACCATTCAGATCCCTGTTTATGACAGAGGTGAAGACGGCGACGAAACAAACAACTATTGGACAAAGTGGATTCAGTCCGAATTTGGTGACAAATATAACATTACGGTTCAATTTGTGACAATCGGACGCGGTACGGTTCTTGACGATTACAACAAGCTTGCAAATGCGGGCACGCTTCCGACGATTCTTATGGAATACGATTTCGATAAGTGCGCATATTGGGCAAACGACGGCTTCCTTCAGGAAATAGACCTTGACTATTTTGCAAAGGTTGCTCCCACATACTATCAGATGATGGTTGACAACAACTATATCCAGTATTCTTCCCTCAACGGAAAGACATATTTTGCACTTGCCGAGAGACCTTACTCCGACACAAACTACAACTGGGTAACGTTCTATCGTAAGGATTGGCTTGACAAGCTTGGCCTTTCTTATCCCGAAAAGTGGTCTGAGTGGCTCAACGTTTATGCAAAGATCAAGGAAGCAGGACTTGCGACATATCCCGCAGGCGGCACAAAGATTACGGGTGCCGGCGTAGACCAGAATTATATTTACAGAACATATCCTCAGGATGAATATGCATGGGCAACAACAGGCGATTATGCGATTCCCGCACTTTCGACGGCTGCTCAGAAGGTCCTTCTTGAAAGAAGAAACGAGCTTTATAATGCAGGCTATTATGATCCCGAATTTGCAACAAAGTCTTCATCGGACGGCGAAGCAGATTTCATCGCGGGCAAGACATTTGCATACAGCGCATATATTGCAACGGATATGCCGGTGCTTAACAGCTTCTATGAGACAAATCCGAATGCAACACTTGGAATTGCTCCCATTACAACATCTACGGATGACGGAGCAGGCGCAGTTTCTTGTGCTTATCGTGTAAACAACGCATACGGCATGATGGTAGGCTTCTCGGCTACAGCTACGGCTGATCAGGTTAAGGCAGCCATGATGTATATGGAATGGCTCATTCAGCCCGATAACCTCTTCACATTCCAGTATGGTATCGAAGGAAAGACATTTGACAAGGATGCTAACGGAAATGCTGTTCTTCGTTCGGCAGAAAATCAGGATCCCGAATATTTAATGGTTGCACGTCAGAACAAGGACTATTTCTGCATCTGCATCGAAGGAAGAAAGCTTGCAAGCATTGAGGAAACGGTTACGGCTTCATATCCCGCAAATTATAAGGACAGCCAGAGCTTCTACGATCAGATCGTAAAGAACTATTATACTTATAAGCAGATCATCGCAAACACACCTATGTATGCGGTTACCGACTGCAAATTTGCGCTTACTCTTGAGCAGGCAGCATCACTTCAGCCTTACCTTCTTACACAATATGAAACATATGCAACACAGCTTGTTGTATGCAAGCCTGCAGAGTTTGATTCACTTTATGATTCACTCAGCGCAAAGTACTTAAACGATGGCTATCAGACAGTTATCGATGAGAGAGCCGCAGCATATAAGGAAGGAAAGACAAGCTCACTTCCGAAATATTGATTAAAACCATGATTACAAACAGAAAGCGGTTTGCGAATAATTTTGCAATATGGATGACCGGCTTTTGATAGATGTGACATGGATTAAAAAATTTACAGCCTCCGGGGATACTCGGGGGCTGTATTAAAAAGAAGCGGAAATATCGGATTTTTTTGCTGAATCGTTGTTGTACAGATTAAAGACACATAAAAAGTGCGTTTTTGATGTATACAATAATGAAGTGATTATGGAGTTTATAAGTTTTTTAATTTATCATATTGATTAATGTAAAGCGTCAAAAGGTTATGCTCTTAACAAAAATCCTTTGCGGGAAAAATTTTGATATACAGAGTTAACAAATATAATAGGAAGAGTTTTAAGAACCGGAATTAGGAACAATTTTAAGAATCGGAATTAAGAACCGAAATTAAAAGACGGATTTATACATGCAACAAAAGACAATTTGTTTTATTTTGTCTTAAGGCAAAAAAGGAGGAATTTATGAATCTTCAAATGGATGAAAAAGAAATCAGGGAAGTGATCGACAAAATCGTAAAGCGTACGATGAAAATGGACCTTACATGGGACTGGCCGTGCGGTGTCGCATATTACGGAATTGCCGATGCATACGAAACAACCGGCAACGAGGAATACTTAAAACTTTTGAAGGACAGAGTCGATGAACTTATTGACCTCGGACTTCCCCGCGTTTGGACGGTAAATGCATGCGCAATGGGACATGCCGTATTAAGTCTTTATAAGGCTACGGGTGAGCAAAAATACATGGATATTGTGATGAGCAAAATCGATTATCTTAAAAATCATGCGCTCAGATTCGGCGACAATGTGCTTCAGCATACTGTGTCCGCAAATAACGATTTCCCTGAGCAATGCTGGGCCGATACGCTTTTTATGGCAGCATTTCTTATGCTGAGAGTCGGCGTTGAATTAAAAGATGAGGATCTCATAAACGATTCGCTTAATCAATGGTACTGGCATATCAAATTTTTGCAGGATCCCGAAACCGGACTTTATTATCACGGCTGGGACAACATAAACAAAAATCATATGTCGGGCTTTTATTGGGGCAGAGCAAATGCCTGGGCGGCATATACAATGTCACAGGTGGGCGGAATATTGCCAAAATGTTATCTTTATCCCAAATATATGGACATTGCGGGCTCATTAAACGAGCAGCTTGGAGCCATAAAGCTTCTTCAAACCGAAAACGGACTTTATAGGACAATCCTTGACGATACGGATTCCTACGAAGAAATTTCGGCATCCGCCGGAATCGGTGCCGCAATGGTATCGCGCGGAAATCCGCTTCATACAAAATATATCAACAAAACGATAAAGGGCATGCTTGAAAATGTAAGCAAAGACGGAAGAGTGCTGAATGTTTCCGGCGGTACGGCAGTTATGAATGACAGAGACGGCTACAGAAATATCTCAAAAGACTGGATCCAGGGCTGGGGACAGGGACTTGCGCTTGCATTTTTTGACAGGGTTCTTATTTCTTCGACAATCAGCAAGGACGGAG
The DNA here is from genome assembly GCA_963649295.1 of Lachnospiraceae bacterium. GTDB lineage: Bacteria > Bacillota > Clostridia > Lachnospirales > Lachnospiraceae > RGIG3528. Next base: position 65,901 of record CAVJHK010000002.1, read on the forward strand.
CACTTTAAAGAAATTTGTAAGGAATGGATTCTTTTAGATAATTTGCGGGGGCTCATTCTTTATAAGTTAATTTGTGGGGGAAAATATTTAAGATGAAATTTTTATTCGGTGATGGATGCAAGGATAATTCCAAAAACAATTCGTATATATATGTTGAGACATCGGACTTATATACAGAAAAAAAAGGATACGGATTTTTGACGGACAAAAATGCCGAAGTTCCCGGAATAAGCAATTCGCTTACGTTTCCTATGTATTATGAAAACGAAAATGTGATTGAGCTTAAAAAATCTTCTTGCGGAATTTTTGCGGAGCAGGAAAAAAAGCTTGAGGCGCTTTCATCGGACAAAAGCCGTCTGATACCGGTAGCTTTTAAAGCGGATGCGCCCGAATACGGAAATTATCGCGTGAGAGTATGTATTCATGCAGCCGGCGAAGTGCTCATATATGCGGGCACAAGAAGGCTTGTTTACAGAGAAATTTTAAGTGAAAAATCGGATGTTACGGCGGAATTTGTAATGAATCTGAGCCCTATTATCCCGAGAGGATATTCTAATGTGCACGAGAGAAAAGCGGTTTATATTACCGTTTTCGGCAAAAATGTGACATTAACAGGCATTGAATTTGAAAAGACGGATTGCCCCACACTTTTTATATGCGGTGATTCAACCGTAACCGACCAGGCGGCGGATGTGCCTTATGCACCCGGAACCAGCTATTCCGGCTGGGGACAGATGTTACCTGAGTTTTTGAATGGAATTGCTGTTTCAAATCATGCTCATTCCGGGCTTACGTCAGAAACGTTCCGGTCCGAAGGACATTACAAAATTGCATATGACATGATGAAAAAGGGCGATTTTATAATGTTCCAGTTTGCCCATAATGATCAAAAGCTTGCGCATTTGAAGGCATATGAGGGATATTACGAAAATATTGTGACTTATATTAAGGAAGCACGTGAAAAAAATGTAAATCCGATACTTGTTACTCCGCTTGCAAGAAATACATGGAAAGCGGATACGGCGGAATATAATGACTTGTTGGCGGAATATGCTGGTGTAATCAAGGACATAGGGGAAAAATATCACGTTCCCGTAGTCGATTTGCATGAATTCAGCATGAACGAAGTAAAGCGTGACGGACTGGAATCCTCAAAGAGATTTTATTTTCCCAAGGATTATACCCATACAAACGATTTCGGTGCATATAAGATGGCGGATTTTATTGCAAAATCCTTTGCCGGCTTAAATGAAAATCGCAAAAAATACGAAGAAAATTATGACACACTTTCCGAAGCTGCGGTTTTAACACGTGCAAAATGGGAAGTAAGTGAGATTCCTGAAGTTCCGGAAATACCTTTAAAATTTAAACATAATGTAAAGTCGGAAAAACCTGCCGACACGGCGGATTTGAACATAGAGCGCCCGGGTGATATAACACTTCGTCATGAGGCACTCGGATTTGTTATAAAGACAGCAAAATTTTTCCCGACAAACGTGTTTAATGACATATATGATGACATTGTGGGACATGAAACATATGCGGGAACGGTTGAATGCGCATATCAAAACGGAATTATCCCCGCGGGAATGATAAGCGACAAAAAGTTTTATCCCGAAAAACCGGTAACGCTTGAAGATTTTATATGTTTTCTGATGGGCGGATATAAGAGCAGAAGAAATTTGCCGGAAAATATTCCCTCGTCATATGACAATAAAACCCACGATTATTCGCGTGAATTTGTGAGAGCGGCGGTGACTCTTAAAATTCTGCCGGAAAATCTTGATTTAAACAAGACTCTCACAAGGCGTGAGGCTATGGAATACTGCAATAAAATATCGCTGTAAGCGAAAAATGTAAAAAGATAAATGCCTGCAATTCGGGCAAATATGACAAACGAAAGGATATAAAATGAAGTCAGGAAGCTTTACTTTGCCCGGAGAGGCAGGTTACGAAAAACTTACACTTGATATGGCTGCTCGTTGGGGAGCGGATGTGATAAGAGACAGCGACGGTACAAAACTGTCCGATGAAATTACGTCTGCGGGATACGGAATTTATTCGACAATCTGTATAATAAGAGATCATAACGAATGGGCAAAGAAAAATCTTGATAAGCTTCAGCAGACATTTCTTTGCACCGAGCCGAAGGTTGCGATCGCGGATGAAATTACGATCGGGCTTCTTGACGACTTTTTTAATGAGCAATTTAAAATAAACGACGGACCGGATGCTTTTAAATATTGGGAAGTTTATGACAGAACGGAGGATAAGCCTATTTCTTCCGATAAGTGGTCGTATGATGCGGCATGCGGCACCGTCACAATCAAAAATATCATACCCTGGCATGAATATACGGTAAGCTTCCTTGCATACAGAATATGGGAAGAAATTTCCATGTATAACCATACAACAAACAATTGGAACAAGGAACACTTAATGCAAATCGATCCGATATATCCGGAGACACGGGAATATCTTAAAAAATGGCTTGAGAACTGGTGCATAGAGCATCCCAAGACAACCGTTGTGAGATTTACGTCGATGTTTTATAATTTTGTCTGGATTTGGGGAAGTGACATAAAAAACCGCAACCTCTTTTCGGATTGGGCATCATATGATTTTACTGTAAGCGACCTTGCGCTTGATATGTTTAAAGAACAGTATGGATATTCAATGACAGCAGAAGATTTCATCAACAAGGGAAAGCTTCACGTGACACATACTCCCGGCAACAAAAAGAAATCCGACTGGATGGACTTTGTAAACAAAAATGTTATAAAATTCGGCAAAGAGCTTGTCGATATCGTTCACAAATACGGAAAAAAGGCATATGTCTTTTATGATGACAGCTGGGTGGGAATCGAGCCCTACAATGACAGATTTTCAGACTTCGGCTTTGACGGCATGATCAAGTGCGTATTTTCGGGCTTTGAAGCAAGGCTTTGCGCCGGTGTAAAAGCTGAAACTCATGAGCTTCGCCTTCATCCCTATCTTTTCCCTGTCGGGCTCGGCGGACTTCCGACCTTTGCGGAAGGCGGCGATCCCGCAACGGACGCAAAAAAATACTGGGTAAGCGTGAGACGCGCGCTTCTTCGCGCAAAGATAGACAGAATAGGGCTTGGCGGCTACCTTCATTTGGTTGAAAATTATCCTGACTTTGTGCAAGCGATAGAAGACATTGCGGACGAATTCAGGACAATAAAATCGCTTCACGATTCGGGAGCACCATATACAATTGATTTACGGGTTGCGGTTTTGCATTATTGGGGAAAGTTACGCTCGTGGACTTTGTCGGGTCATTTCCACGAAACATACATGAACGATCTTATTCATGTAAACGAAGCTCTGTCCGGATTCCCCGTAAACGTATCCTTTATAAGCTTTGAGGATGTGGCAAACGGTGCATTAAAGGATTATGATGTCGTAATCAATGCGGGCGTTATGGGTAGCGCCTGGGTTGGAGGTGAGGTGTGGGATAATCCCAAAATACAAAGCCTCATAAACGAATGGGTATATAACGGCGGCACATTTATAGGAATAAACGAGCCCGCAGCGACGTTAAAGGGCGGAAATGTATTTAAAACATCACGTGTACTCGGTGTCGACCTTGACACGATAGACAGAGTTTGCCATGGCAGGTGGGCATTTGACGTTGACGATAATGCTGCCAAAAACATTATTCCGGATAATGCCGGGATCAGACTTAAATCAAAGGTTCATTTGACGGACGGCAAGGCAAGAGTTATTGCGGCCGACGGGAATTTACCGCTTTTTACGATAAATGATTTTGGACGGGGCCACGGAATATGGATGTCTTCATTTGAAACCAATATTCCGAACAACCGTTTGCTTTTAAATATCTTAACAAGCCTTGCAAAAGAAAAAGCAAAATATATTACGGACAATATGTATACCGAATCCGCATATTATCCCGGAAGCAATACGCTTGTTGTGATAAACAATTCCGATAAGACTCAAAAAACGCACGTATTTACGGGTGAAAAAAATATAGAATTTGACCTTAAGCCTTATGAGACAAAAATAACCGAAATTTAATCTGTGTCTCAGATATTACCCTCATTTTTAACAAATTCGGAGGAAACATAATGATACATCTTGCGATCGACATAGGGGCGTCGTCGGGACGTCATATAGTCGCAGAACGAAAAAACGGCGAAATTGTCATGAAAGAAGTTTACCGTTTTAAGAACGAGCCTGTGAAAACCGACAAAGGGCTCACATGGGATTTGATACATCTTTTAAATGAAGTCGTAAATGGCCTTAAAGCCGCCTATGATAAGGGCTTAACACCCACTTCGATCGGAATAGACACATGGGGCGTTGATTATGTGCTTCTTGATAAAGAAGACAATCCGATTCTTCCCATGTTCTGTTATCGTGATGAGAGAGGTGCCGCAGCCTCAAAAGAGGTACACAAAATAATTCCTTTTGAGACACTTTATGCGCATACGGGAATTCAATTCCAGCCCTTTAACACGATTTATCAGATGTATTCGGATTTGTGTTCGGGAAGATTAAAGGAAGCGTCAGATTTTCTTTTGCTTCCCGAATATATAGGATATTATTTGACGGGAGTAAAGGCACACGAATATACAAATTGTTCGACAACGGGACTTATTGACGCAAATACAAAAAAATGGGACAGAGAAATTATTTTAAAAACGGGACTTCCGGAAAAATTTTTTGAATCAGAACCCGTTACCGCACCCATAAAGCTTGGGGGCTTACGCAAAGAAATCAGAGATAAAGTAAATTTTAACGCGGATGTCATTCTTCCCGCAACTCACGATACAGGTTCCGCGGTGGCTTCCCTAAAGGAAACGGATTCTCATGACGCAATCTATATTTCAAGCGGCACCTGGAGCCTTATGGGCGTGGAGCTTGAAAAACCCATTACGACAGAAAAGGCTTATAACGCAAATTTCACAAACGAGGGCGGAATAGGTACGATAAGGTTTTTAAAAAACATAATGGGGCTTTGGCTTGTACAGTGCTTAAAACGGGAACTTGACGATAAATATTCTTTCCCCGAGCTTGCAGATATGGCAGAAAAAGCCGCGGGCTTTGATTATAAGCTTCCGGTAAACGAAGAAAGATATATGGCACCGGAGTCTGTTATCGAAGTGATAAAGGAAGACTGCAAGCGTCTTTCCTTCCCTGTTCCGGAAACCGTGGGCGAAATCGCAAATGCGATTTATGTAAGTCTTGCGCATTGCTATAAGGATGCGGCGGACGAGCTTGAAGCGATTACCGGAAAAAAATATCAAAATATATGCATAATCGGCGGCGGTTCAAATAATTTATATTTAAATAAATTAACAAAAAAAATCACGGGACGGAAAATAATACTCGGAAGCCCCGAGGCAACGGCACTCGGAAATATATTATTACAGGAGGAATTATATGTATAACGAAGCAAAGGAAAGCTACAAAAAATTCGGTATTGATACCGAAGCGGCACTTGAAAAATTAAAAAATATCACGGTCTCCGTTCATTGCTGGCAGGGAGACGACGTTGTGGGCTTTGACAGTAAGGAAGCGTTGTCGGGCGGTATTCAGACGACGGGACATTATCCGGGAAAAGCAACCACTCCCGCAGAACTTATGGCGGATTACGACAAGGTAATGACTCTTGTTCCCGGAAAAATCAAATTAAATATACACGCAAGCTATGCTATTTTTAAGGACACGGAATTTGCGGACAGAGATGCATTAAAGCCCGAGCATTTTTCGGCATGGGTGGATTTTGCCAAAAACCACGGAATCGGTATCGATTTTAATCCCACGTTCTTTTCACATCCTCGTGTGAAGGACGGACTTACGCTCACATCTCCCGATGATGAGACAAGAAAATTCTGGATCAATCACGGTAAGGCATGCCTTAAGATATCGGAATATTTTGCCAATGAAACCGGTATTCCCTGTGTTATGAACATATGGATTCCGGACGGCTTAAAGGACTATCCCGGAGACAGACTCACGCCACGTAAGCGTTATATGGAATCGCTTGATGAAATTTTATCCGTTCCTTATGATAAGAGCAAGGTTTATGTTACACTTGAGAGCAAGGTATTCGGAATAGGACTTGAAGCATATACGGCGGGCTCGGCTGAATTTTGCATGAACTATGTAAGCTCGCGTCATATAACTCCCCTTATGGACAACGGTCATTATCATCCGACGGAAATGGTTTCCGACAAGATTTCCTCGATGCTTCTTTTTAACGATAAGATTGCTCTTCATGTTACACGTCCGATGAGATGGGATTCGGATCACGTTGTTCTTTTTGATGACGAAACAAGAGAAATCATGAAGGAAATCGTGCGTGCCGATGCGCTTGACCGCGTATTTATCGCAACGGATTACTTTGATGCTTCGATAAACAGAATCAGTGCATGGGTAACTGGCGTGCGTTCCGTTCAAAAGTCGCTTCTTTATGCTCTTCTTGAGCCGAAGACTATGCATGATTTGCAGGAAAAGGGCAATTTTACCGAGCTCATGGTACGCCTTGAAGAATTAAAGACAATGCCTTTTGGTGATGTTTGGGAAGAATATTTAAGACGTGAGGGTGTTGCATCCGATTATTATTCGGAAGTCAAAAAATATGAAGAAACCGTGCTTTCAAAGAGAAAGTAGCACTTGACTAAAAAAAATATTTGTTGTATTCTTTCATGTAAGTTGCGTTGATGACGCATGGGAAAAGGTATTTTTGAGAATTTTTAGGATCAGCAAAAATATCCCCAAAGTAGTATGTTTAAAGGGAAAAAAGAGAGCTTCCGGCAGGTGAAAGGAAGCCATACGTTAAGCATACGAAGTTCGGCGTCGGAGCCAAATCAAAGAATACAAAGTGCGGACTTATTGTCCGAACGTGGGTGGTACCGCGGGTAAATTCTCGTCCCATATGAGCAAATCTCATATGGGACGTTTTATTTTCTAAAATAATTTGGAGGAAAATATGCAAAGCATCAATGAACTGAGAGAACAAATTGCCGCAATCAAGGAAGAAATCTCAAACGGATTCGGTTCCCTTGATACGTCCAAGGCGGTATATGAATTTAAGAAGAGCTTCTTGGACGCAAAGGCAGGCAAAATCAATGCTCTTATGAAAGGAATGAAGGATATTCCCGTCGAATCACGTTCGGATTTCGGTAAGGGCGTGAATGAACTTAAAAACTGGGCAACCGAAAGGTTTACGGAGATTGACGAGCGTATCCGCGAGCGTGAGATGGGCCTTCGTTACGAATCCGAAAAAATCGATGTTACGATGCCCGCAAAGCATTCCTTAAAGGGATATCTTCATCCTGTTACGCAAATCAGAAATCAGGTTATAGATATATTTGCGTCTATGGGCTTTGAGGTGGTGGAAACCAAGGAAATTGAGAACGATTATTACAATTTTACCGCACTCAACACACCCAAGGATCATCCCGCACGCGATATGCAGGATACGTTTTATTTATCCGAGGAATTTTTGCTTGCGACACAGACGTCAGCCGCCCAGATTCATACAATGGAAAAGAAAAAGCCTCCGATCAAGATGCTTGCTGCTCCGGGAAAGGTTTTCCGTTCCGACGACGATGCCACGCATTCGCCCATGTTCCATCAAATCGAGGGACTTGTTGTAGATAAAAAGATTACTTTGTCCGACCTCCAGGGCATGCTTGACGTGCTTGTCGAAAAATTGTTCGGAGAAGGAACGGTTACAAGACTTCGTCCTTCATATTTTCCTTTTACGGAGCCTTCGGTTGAGGTTGACGTGAGCTGCTTCGAATGTAAGGGAAAAGGCTGCAGACTTTGCAAGGGTACGGGATGGATTGAGGTGCTCGGTGCCGGTGTCGTAAACAGAAAGGTGCTTGCAAATTGCGGCATTGACCCGGACGAATATTCGGGACTCGCTTTCGGATGCGGACTCGAAAGACTTGCAATGTTAAAATTCGGCATAAACAATATCAAGATGCTTTACGAATCGGATTTGAGAGTGCTTGAGCAATTGGATGACAATTAGGAGGTTAATATGCTTGTACCGTTTGGTTGGTTAAAAGATTTTGTCGATATAGACATAAGCGCAAAGGAGCTTTCGGATAAGCTTTTCGGATGCGGCTTTGAAGTGGAAGAATTATATGAAGTGGGACATGACATTGAGGGTGTTGTTGTTGGAAAGGTGCTTACATGTGAAGCAATTCCCGATACTCATCTTCACGTATGCACGGTGGATGTGGGAGAAGACGCACCCATACAAATTTGCTGCGGTGCAGACAATGTATGTGCCGGAAAAAAATTCCCCGTGGCAAAGGTAGGAGCACAGGTTTATCAGACAGCAAAGGATCATGTCACAATAGAAGGCACGATGAAAATCGGCAAGGGCAAGCTTCGCGGATATGAATCCTATGGAATGCTGTGCTCGGGCACGGAGCTCGGACTTACCGAAAATATGTATCCGGGTGCGGGTTATAACGGACTTTTGGAATTACCTGATACAGCTATGATCGGAAGTGACATAAAGCCGCTTACAGGACTTGACGAATGGATTTTTGATATTTCGATTACGGCAAACAGACCTGATTGCCAAAGCATTTTCGGAATTGCGAGAGAGGTAGCGGCAATACTTGATAAGCCTTTAAAAATGCCCGATTTAAGCTATACGGAAACCGATGTTGAAAAGGAAGGCTTTAATGTAACCGTTTTGGCACCCGACCTTTGTCCGCGTTATATCGCGCATTTCATATATGATGTAAAAATTGCCCCTTCACCCGCATGGATGAGGAGAAAACTTGCACTTGTCGGAATAAATTCAATTTCGAATATAGTTGATATTACAAATTATATTCTTATCGAACTCGGACAGCCGATGCATGCGTTTGACGAAAAATTCCTTTGCGGAAACAAAATCGTTGTTCGTAGGGCTACAAACACCGAAAAAATAGTGACGCTTGACGAAAAGGAATTTATATTAAACGAAAATAATCTTGTGATATGCGACGGAGAGAAGCCTGTTGCTCTTGCGGGAGTTATGGGAGGTCTGAATTCGGAAATCCGCGATACAACTAATGCGGTTATATTTGAAGCCGCAAAATTTGCCCGTGACAATATAAGAAAGACTTCGAGAGCACTCGGACAAGCTTCCGATTCGAGCGCGCGTTATTCCAAAGGCGTTGACGAATATGCAACCGTTATGGCAATGAAGCGTGCACTTAATCTTGTTTGCACACTTAATGCAGGCAAAGTATCAAAAACGGAAAGAGAAGTAAATTCCGGAAATTCGCTTGAACCGCGTCAGATGACGGCATCAATCAAAAAGGTCAACGACGTACTCGGAATTACTGTGCCTGCCGACACGATAAAGGATATTCTTACAAGACTTTATTTTGAGCCCGAGGTTTCGGGCGATACGCTCACAATCAAAATTCCCGCTTTCCGTGAGGATATAGAGGATTTTCCGGATATTTCGGAAGAAATAATAAGAATGTACGGTTACGATCATCTTGTACCCACATTCTTAAAGGACGCAAGCGTAACCGCGGGCGGAATGACATTAAAACAGAAGACGGAATTAAAATTAAAACGTGCACTTTGTGCATGCGGAGCAAGCGAAGGAATACATTATTCGTTTATTTCGCCGTCGGATATCGAGATGCTGGGTGTTTCTGAAGATGACCCCATAAGAAACGCAATACATATCATAAATCCCATAAACGAGGATCTCTCCCTTATGCGTACAACGCTTGTGCCGCAAATGATAAATGCGATTGCGCGCAACGAAAAGAGAGGAAGGCTATCGGGCAGAATTTATGAGCTCGGAAACAGATTTATCCCGAAAAGCCTGCCGCTTACCGATTATCCCTACGAAAAATCAACGCTTTCGATAGGCATATTCGGTGACAGGGAAGACTTCTTTACACTTAAAGGCCTTGTGGAGGCGGTTGCCGATACACTTCATATTGAATTTACGTATGAGCCTGTAAAAAAGTCATTTTTGCATCCTTACAGAGCAGCAAAAATTCTTTGCGACGGCACAGAAGTCGGCTTTATGGGACAGATTACATACGAAATCCAAAAAGCAAAGGATATGAGAACAGAGGGATATGTTGCGGAAATAGATTTGTCTTTGCTTGAAAAGTATTATGACGTCCCCGCAAAATTTGTTCCCATTCCGAAATTTGATACGGAAGTGCGTGACCTTGCTATAGTTGCCGAAAAGACGATTACATGCGGTCAGATAGAAAATGTCATAAAGAATGCCTGCGCCTATGTTACAAGCGTTAAGCTCTTTGACGTATATGAGGGACCGGGCATAGGAATTACAAGGCGCTCGATGGCATTTACGATTACGTTTACTCCGCGCGATGAAGCTTTTGGTGACGGTGCGGTTGACGGCTATGTAAAGAAAATTCTCGGCAATTTAAAATATATGCTTGATGCGGAGCTCAGAGCATAAAAGAACAAAAGTACAAAAGTAAAAAAGCATATAAGCGTAAAAAGCATAAAAATATAAAAGCATAAAGTAGCAAACGGATACGGATATAAAAATGTCTGTATCCTTTTTTTGTCTTGACTTAATATTTTTTTCGGTGTACATTTATCGGTAACAAAATTGTGAGTGCTTTTGAAATGAGGTGTTTTTTTATGGTAAAGCATATAACAAAAAATGAAAATCGGATTACGGGCAGCAAAACCATGCGTGAAAGCGTATACAAGATTGCCGTGACGGGACTTATGGCAGCGCTTTCCTATGTTGCGTTTGCATTCCTCGGAATTCCGTTCGGAGGAGCAAAGTTTCACCTCGGCAATGCGGCAACGGTGCTTGCGGCATTGTTACTCGGGCCGGTGCTTGGCGGACTTTCGGGCTCGATCGGAATGACAATGGCAGATTTGTTTACGGGATATGTGACATCTGCTCCCAAGACATTTATTCTTAAATTTTGTATCGGTCTCATTACAGGTCTTGTCGCACACAAAATAGGCCATATTTCGACATCCGAAAACAAAGCGCATGTTGCAAAGTGGACAGTTATTTCGTCGATATCGGGACTTCTGTTTAACGCAATATTCGATCCTTTCTTCGGATATTGGTACAAGAGACTTATCCTTCAAAAGGATGCGGCAAGCCTTGTTCTTAAGTATGATATCGTGACATCCGGCACAAATGCGATTATATCGACAGTTGCGGCTGTTGTGATTTATCTTGCGATAAGACCCATATTAAAGAAGACAGGACTTTTTATTACTGTCGGCGACAAAATTAAGTAAAATTTGCCGAGGTGCGGAAATACAAATTTTAAACAGGAAATATAAATTTTAAACAGTAATATGAAAGGAAGGTATTATGGGACAGGATTTGTTTGAAAAAGCGTCAAGACTTGCGGAAGAGGTCAAAGAAAACGTAATTCCTAAAATCAGGAACGATTATCTTCCGAAAATAAAGAAGGAGATTGATAAGGCTGCGGACAAGGCATCGGATATGGTTTCGGATGCGATGGTAAGGGCGGCAAAAAATCCTAAATTTGCGGTATCAGACATCACAAGAGACGAATTTATGTTAAGCGGACGTTTTGCAAGATGCGGCTACGACTGGTGGTGGCACAGCTTTACGGGACACGATTCGGAAACAGGCGAAGAAAAGGCATTTTTTGTAGAATATTTTATGTGTAACCCCGCACTTGCGGAAGACGAGCCTGTATTTGGACAATTGCCCGAAAATCTTTCGCAAAACAAATTTCCTTCTTATGTAATGGTTAAGTGCGGCGCATGGGGAGAAAATGCGGCTCAGCTTCATCGATTTTTTGCATGGAAAGACGTTTCCGTTAAAGCGGAAGCTCCTTTTGTGATTTCGGCATCCGACTGCTTCTGCTCCGAAGGTAGAATAGCCGGAAGCGTAAGTGTTTCGGAGGAAGAAAAAGATGAGCATCCCGAGTGGATGTGTGATGCGGGCAGTATGAAATGGAGTCTTGCCGTAGACAAAAAGATTCCCTACAATGTCGGATATGGCGCTTCAAAGCCTTTGCGTATGTCGGAAGCATTCGAAATGTATTGGCATGCCGAAGGAATGAAGACGGAATATTCGGGTACTGTTTTGTATAACGGACGCGAATATCTTGTTACTCCCGACACATCTTACGGATATGCCGACAAAAACTGGGGGTCAGATTTTACGTCACCCTGGGTATGGCTTTCTTCAAACAATCTTATATCAAAGAAAACAGGAGAAAAGCTTGATAATTCCGTTTTTGATATAGGCGGCGGAAGACCGTGCGTACTCGGCTTTGAATTTAACGATACGTTACTTGGTGCAATGTATTATGAGGGCACTGAGATTGAATTTAATTTTTCAAAGGCTCACATGAATCCTAAGACAAAATTTTATTGTACGGAAAACGACGACGAAATCATATGGCATGTCGAACAGAAAAACAGCGCATATGTCATGGTAACGGATATAAAGTGTGCCAAAAAAGACATGCTTCTCATAAATTATGAAGCTCCGGACGGTGCAAAGCTTCACAACAGGCTTTGGAACGGAGGGAACGGCATAGGCACAATTAAGCTTTATTCGAGACTCGGCAACACAAAGGAACTTATCGACGAAATCGAAGTTAAAAATTGCGGATGCGAATGGGGCGAATTCGAAAATATAAATGAATAATTTTTGGGCGGATTGCGGTGAAAAAGACGCAACCCGCTTTTCTTTTGTCCTGCTTATGAGCCTTATAAAAAAATATATATTGACAAAACGTGCAAAATGTATTTAAATTAGGTAATTTTGAATAAAAGTTATATATATGCACAGGAAATGTATAATTATGCACAAAGACTTTTGTTCTCAAATAAAAATACTTGGAGGTAACTTTTATGCCAAAGCGCACAGATATTAAAAAAGTTTTGATTATCGGTTCGGGTCCGATTATAATCGGACAGGCATGCGAGTTCGATTATTCAGGAACTCAGGCATGCAAAGCTCTAAAAAAACTCGGATATGAAATTGTTCTTGTGAATTCCAATCCCGCCACAATCATGACGGACCCGGAAACGGCAGACGTTACATATATTGAGCCGTTAAACGTCGAAAGACTTGAGCAGATAATTAAAAAAGAGCGACCGGATGCACTTCTTCCCAATCTCGGCGGTCAATCGGGACTTAATCTCTGTGATGAGCTTTATAAGGCAGGGATCCTTGACAAATACAATGTGAAGGTAATCGGCGTGCAGGTTGATGCAATCGAGCGCGGTGAAGACAGAGTGGAATTTAAAAAGCAAATGAACAAAATCGGTATCGAGATGGCAAGAAGCGAGGTTGCCTATTCGGTTGACGAAGCGCTTAATATTGCCGAAAAACTCGGATATCCCGTTGTTCTCCGTCCCGCATTTACGATGGGCGGCGTAGGCGGCGGTCTTGTATATAACAAAGAAGAATTAAAGGTTGTATGTGAAAGAGGGATAAAGGCAAGTATTGTGGGTCAGGTACTTGTTGAGGAATCGATTCTCGGCTGGGAAGAACTTGAGCTTGAAATAGTGCGTGACTCCTCGGGACACATGATAACCGTATGCTTTATCGAAAATATCGATCCCCTCGGAATTCATACGGGTGACTCGTTTTGCTCGGCGCCCATGCTTACGATTTCCGAAGACGTTCAAAAAGAGCTTCAGCGCCAGGCTTACAAAATTGTCGATTCCGTTCAGGTTATCGGAGGAACAAACGTTCAGTTTGCGCACGATCCGAAGACAGGCAGAATCTGCGTAATCGAAATAAATCCGAGAACGTCGCGTTCTTCGGCACTTGCATCAAAGGCTACGGGATTTCCGATTGCGCTTGTTTCCGCCATGCTTGCGACGGGACTCAATCTTTCCGATATTCCCTGCGGCAAGTACGGTACACTTGACAAATACGTTCCGGACGGCGATTATGTCGTAATCAAGTTTGCGAGATGGGCATTTGAAAAATTTAAGGGAGTTGAAGACAAGCTTGGCACTCAGATGAAGGCAGTAGGCGAGGTCATGAGCATCGGAAAAACCTTTAAGGAAGCTTTCCAAAAAGCAATCCGTTCTCTTGAAACCGGTCGCTACGGGCTCGGATATGCAAAGAATTTTAATGAGCTTTCAAAGGACGAGCTTTTGAATAAGCTTGTTATACCGAATTCCGAAAGATATTTCCTGATTTATGAGGCACTCAGAAAGGGCGCAACAATCGAGGAAATTCACGAAAGAACATATGTAAAAGAATATTTCCTCACTCAAATGAAAGAACTTGTTGAGGAAGAAGAAGAGATAAAGAAGAGTGGCAATAAGACTTCTCAAGCAGCACTTCAGTCAGCCAAGAAAAACGGCTTTTCCGACAGATATTTAAGCCGCCTTATGGGTGTTACGGAAGACGAAGTAAGAAACAGAAGAGAAGCGATGGGAGTTACCGAAACATGGGAAGGTGTGCATGTTTCGGGAACACAAAATGCCGCATATTATTATTCCACATATAATGGTGAGGACAAAAATCCGGTAAGCGAAAACAAGAAAAAGGTTATGATTCTCGGCGGCGGCCCAAACCGTATCGGACAGGGAATCGAATTTGACTATTGCTGCGTTCATGCCGCAAAGGAACTTCGCCGTCTCGGATTTGAAACAATTATCGTAAATTGCAATCCGGAAACCGTTTCGACAGACTATGACACATCGGATAAGCTTTATTTTGAGCCTCTTACGCTTGAGGATGTTTTGAGTATTTACAGAAAAGAAAATCCTGTGGGCGTTATCGCGCAATTCGGCGGTCAGACACCGCTTAATTTGGCTGCCGACCTTGAGAAAAACGGCGTGAGGATACTCGGAACATCGCCGAGCGTCATTGCAATGGCGGAAGACAGAGATCTTTTCCGTGCCATGATGCAAAAGCTTGATATTCCGATGCCCGAATCCGGTATGGCAGTAACTGTTGAAGAAGCAAAGCGTGTCGCAAACGAAATCGGTTATCCCGTAATGGTTCGCCCGTCGTTTGTACTCGGCGGACGCGGAATGGAAGTGGTTTATGATGACGACATGATGACGGGATATATGAATGCCGCAATCGGTGTTACGCCGGACCGTCCGATTCTTATAGACAGATTTTTGCATCATGCGACGGAGTGTGAAGCAGATGCGATTGCTGACGGAACACATGCTTTTATGCCGGCGGTTATGGAGCATATCGAGCTTGCGGGAATTCACTCGGGCGATTCGGCATGCATTTTGCCGTCTGTTCACATAAGCGCAGAAAATCTTAAGACAATAGAAACTTATACAAAGAAAATTGCCGAAGAGATGCACGTAAAGGGACTCATGAATATCCAATATGCAATTGAAGACGGCAAGGTATTTGTTATCGAGGCAAATCCGAGAGCGTCACGTACGGTTCCGCTTGTTTCAAAGGTTTGCGATATAAGAATGGCACCCATTGCAACGGATATCGTGACAATGGATATTACGGGCATTAAGTCACCTGTATCGTCACTCAAAACAGGCAGGATTCCGTATTACGGTGTAAAGGAAGCGGTTTTCCCGTTCAACATGTTCCCCGAAGTCGATCCGATACTCGGACCCGAAATGCGATCGACCGGTGAAGTGCTCGGAATTTCCGAAAATTACGGCGAAGCTTTTGTAAAGGCTCAGGAAGCAACCAAGTCCGCACTTCCGATGGGGGGAACGATATTTATTTCGGTAAACAACAGAGATAAGGCGGAAGCAGTTACAGTCGCAAGAGGCTTTATGAATGCGGGCTTTGAGATTGTTGCGACTCTCGGCACATATAAGCTCCTTACCGAGAACGGCATTAAGGCAAGATGTGTCAACAAGCTCACGGAAGGCAGACCCAATATTATTGACGAAATGACAAACGGCAAAATCGACCTTGTGCTCAATACTCCGTCCGGCAGAGAATCAAGAAACGATGACTCTTATATCAGAAAGACAGCCATCAAATATAAGATTCCTTATATTACAACGGTTGATGCGGGAAGGGTTACGGCGGAAGGTATCAACTTTGTTAAGAATAACGGCGGAAATAGCGGTGTATGTTCGATCCAGGAATGGCATAAAAAGATCGAAAGATAAAATGATTGGTATATGTTAAATAAAAGAGAGCCATAAAAAGGCTCTCTTTTTGGTGACTTTTGAGGGAGTTTAGGTGATACAATTAAATTTCGGTGAACGTGGGGCGAATGCCCAAAGTACAAATCGTTATGATATACCCCGGAATTTCGTTAAAAATATGGAAAGTGGGCTTTGGCTTTTCCGATAAAATGAGTTCCGGAATGCTTTTTAGGTCAACGGCTATTCCTTTTCCGGTCATTTTGAGATATGATTCGTTACGGGTCCAAAATTCAAAAAAATTTTCAAAGCTAATTTTGCCCGTATCACACAGGCACTTATTATATTCCTTATCGCAAAGAGCTTTTTTGACGGTGTTTTCGGGAATACATCTTATTTTTTCGATGTCGGCACCGATATCATTGTCCGAAAAAGCACATATTGCATAATCGAAGCTGTGAGAAATATTAAAATGAATTTCGGGATGATTGGGTAAATAAGGCTTACCGTTTGCGTAAAATGAAAAATTTTCGGCGGCAGCATTAATCCCCATTTCGTTAAGTCCCAAAGATAACAGATACCCTGCCGCCGCCGAGCGGAGTGCGGGGAGAGTTTTCATTTTGCCTATGCGCAGGCGGCGGGCGTCGGAAAGAGATGCATATGCCGTTTCGTAAAAGGATTTATTTGTTAATTTGTTTATATTAAGCACATATAATTTATTCATAATTAAATGGTAATTGTTTTTCTTTGTTTGTCAAGTAGGAGGATGTTATGGCAAAAGAAAAGGTGAGCCTTACAGACGGAAATGTGCTCTCCGGAATAATAAGCTTTACGATGCCCGTGTTTTTCGGAATGCTTTTTCAGCAATTTTACAACATGGTCGATACGGCAATTGTCGGAAAATATTTGGGACTTAACGCTCTTGCGGGTGTGGGCTCGACGGGCTCGTTAATGTTTCTCGTAATAGGGACCGTAAACGGAATTTGTTCGGGATTTGCGATTCCCGTTGCCCAAAGCTTCGGAGCAAAAAGCATGGAAATGCTCAAAAAATTCATTGCGGGTGCAACGATACTGGCGGCTGTTCTTTCGATTGTACTTACCGTGTCAACCGTGATTTTTTGTGAAAACATGCTTGTCGCAATGGATACGCCTACAGAAGTATTTGAATATGCATATGATTACATAGTGATAATATTTGCGGGAATTCCGTTCACCTTTCTTTATAATCTCACATCGGGATTTTTGAGATCGATAGGAGATTCAAAGTCGCCTTTATATTTCCTTTTTGTTTCGTCGGCTTTAAATGTAATACTTGACTTTGTATTTATTGTAGGATTTAAGACATCCGTTGACGGCGCGGCTTATGCGACGATTATTTCACAGGCGGTTTCGGGATTATTGTGTCTTATGTTCATGACAAAAAAATATGAAATTCTGCATCTTGACAAAAAAAGCTTCCGTCTTAACGGATTTGTATATTTCAGGCTTCTTGCAGTAGGAATTCCGATGGGAATTCAATACGGAATCACGGCAATAGGAACAATTGTGATTCAGGCAGCGGTAAACGGCTTTGGCGCAATAACGGTTGCGGGCGTTACGGCAGCAGGAAAAATAGGAAATATAGTTACGTGTCCTCTTGAAGCAATCGGCGCCACAATGGCAACGTTTGCCGGGCAAAACATCGGTGCGGGAAAGCTTAACCGGGTTAAGGAAGGACTCAAAAAAGCGACAATACTCGGATTTTTGATTTCCGGTATAATGTTCGTGGTTGTATGGTTTTTCGGAAAATATATTGCGCTTCTCTTTATGGATGCAAGTGAAACGGAAGCCATGAAATATGCGATGATGTATATAAGATACAGTGCCGCATTTTATTGCCTGCTCACGATTGTGCTTACGTTCCGTTATACGATTCAGGGAATGGGATATTCGACGCTCGCAATTTGTGCGGGTGTTTTGGAAATGATCGCAAGATGCATAATCGGCATACTTTTGCCCGCAAAATTCGGATTTGTAAGCGTTTGCTTTGCGAATGCCTTTGCGTGGATCTGTGCGGATGTATTTCTTATTCCGGCTTTCTTTGTATGCCTTAAGAAAGCGGAGAGACATTTTTCAAAAGCCTATCATACGGAATCACTGTAAGGAAATGAAAATGCGAATATGTATTTATGAATAATGCTTATCGGATTTTTTTTAAAAAATTATTTGACAAAAAAACGATACTAAACTATAATCGCAAGCGTTATATACAAACGCTGTGAAGGCATTAAGCGCGAAGATATGATTTTAAGAGAGTCCGTGGCGGGTGTGAACGGATAACATATTAAGCAGCTGTCTCCTGCCGGAGCGGAGTTCCCCAAAAGCATTGCCGTATAAGGAACTACGGACAACCCCGTTACCATGGTTTAGGGCTTTTATGAGCCTGATGAGAGCCGTGTAAATTACACGGAATATACGGGTGGTACCGCGGTAAAATTGATTTATCGTCCCGGAAGCAAAATAAGCTTCCGGGACTTTTTATTTGCATAAAGAGGTATAATTTTTTGTGATAAAATGTCTTATGGAGGCAATAAAACGAAAGGATAAAAGAAATGAGAAACATTACGTTTACCGACATCACAATCAGAGAATGTGACAAAACAAATTTTAAGCTTTCCTTTAAGGAAAAGGTTGAAATCGCGAAAATTATGGACAGGCTTCATTTTTCGTATATTGAGCTTAATGACCTTTCCGATTCCAAGGCAGATTTGCTTCTCGCAAAAACAATTGCGTCGACACTCAAAAACAGTGCGATTTCGATCCCTGTCGGATTTTCGCATGACGGAATCGTAAGAGCGTGGGACGCACTTTGCAAGGCAAAGAAGCCTGTGCTCAAGGTAAGTGTTCCGGTATCCGCCGTTCAGATGGAATATGTATGCAAGAAAAAAGGCCCCGCTGTGCTCGAAATGATAACTGATCTTGTGACGGAAGCCGCAAAATATTGCAAAGACGTTGAATTTTCGGCTGTTGACGCTACGAGAGCCGAATTTGAACAGGTGACGGAGAGTATCCGCTGTGCAATCGCATCGGGCGCAAAAACGATTACGATCTGTGATACCGCGGGGATCATGCTTTCGGAGGAAATTGCGGAATTTATTGAGCGTCTTTATGAGAGCGTTCCCGAATTAAAGGAAGTTTCGCTTTCGGTTGAACTTTCAAACGAACTTGACATGGCAACATCGACCGCATTTGCGGCAGTTACGGCAGGTGCCGTAAACGTAAAAACAACCGTTACGGGTGTGGGATTCCCCAATGTGGCAACGCTTGTGAAGCTTATAGACAAAAAGGGAGAAAAGCTTGATATTTCAACCGATATAATCAAAACCGAGCTCCAAAAGTCGATTTCCTCGATACTTAAGTTTGTGAGACATACAGAAAATACCATAAGACACGAAAACGTAAGTATCGCAAATCCGGACGATCTTCTTATTACATATGACATCAACGATGACATAAATACGATAACGGATGCATGCGTAAAGATTGGCTATGAGCTTTCTGATGAGGATGCCGTGAATGTTTACGAAGCCTTTAAGAGAGTTGCGGTTAAAAAGAAAAATGTTTCGGGGCGCGAGCTTGAAGCAATTATCGCAAGCTCCGCACTTCAGGTGCCTCCGACATACAAGCTCATAAGTTATGTAATAAATTCCGGAAACGTTATTTCGGCAACGGCAAACGTAAAGCTTGTGAAGGGAGAAACTGAGATGCAGGGTATTTCCGTCGGAGACGGTCCGATAGATGCTGCATTTAAGGCAATCGAACAGATACTCGGTCATCATTATGAGCTTGACGACTTCCAGATCCAATCGGTAACGGAAGGCAGAGAAGCAATGGGCGAGGCGGTCGTAAAGCTCAGAAATGCGGGAACGCTTTATTCCGGCACGGGAATTTCGACAGACATAATCGGAGCTTCGATAAGAGCATACATAAATGCCGTAAACAAGATTGTTTATACGGAAGAATAACAGAAAGGACAGTCATATGAACACATGCTTTTCCACAAAATATATGAATACGGATTTTGAAAACGTATTGTCCTTTGCACATGAAATGGGATATACGGGTATCGAAATCGCGGATATTAATGACTCATGTTTCAAAAGTGCAAATTCTCCTTTTTCCCCGGAGAACTCGGGAATAACAAAGAGAGCGCTTGCAAATAACGGCGTTATGATTGCCGCAATAAATTCAAATCTCGATATTTCCGATACAAAAGCGGACAGTGTACTTTACGATGAGTTTTATAAGGTATTGGAGACTGCCAAAAATCTTTCGGTAAATTATGTAAAGGTACATGCCAAAAACGGCACCATAGAAAACGTATATGAGTTTTTAGATAAGGCAATGGATGCGGCACATGAGCTTTCGGTTCAGATCCTTATAGAGACAACGGGAATTTATTCGTCGACAAAGAAGCTAAGAGACGTGTTAAATCATTATGCGACCGATTTTCTCGGCGCAGACTGGAATATGCATGACACATTCTTTTGTGCGGACGAAGATCCCGATACAACAATCACAAATCTCGGAGCTTATGTAAAGCTTGCTCACATACTCGATCAAAACGAGAGAGGTGAGGTGGAGTTTTTGGGCGACGGCATTTTGCCCGTAAAGGAAATGATAAATGCGCTTCGTTCGGTAAACTACGGCGGATTTATCGGACTTGAATGGAATCCCGAATATATTTCGGATGCGGACACGGAAACGGTATATTCCCATTATTACTATTATATGGATTCGCTTATCCGCAATTCAAAAAAGGAAAAGCATTATTATTACAACAATGCCCATACGGGAAAATTCCTTTGGAAAAAGGAAACCCTTATCGATAAGACGTTCCCCGCGCTTCTTGACGATATTGTGCGAGAATTTCCCGACCAGACGGCATTTAAATTTACGACGCTCGATTATGAGAGGACATATTCCGAGTTCAGGGATGATGTGGACAATTTTGCGCGTGCGCTTATTGCACTCGGTGTCAGAAAAGGCAATCAGGTTGCGGTTTGGGCAACAAATGTGCCGGAATGGTATATTGCTTTCTGGGCAACAACAAAAATCGGAGCCGTGCTTGTTACAATGAATACGGCTTACAAAATACATGAGGCGGAATATCTTCTCCGTCAGTCGGACACTCATACGCTTGTAATGATTGAAGGATATAAGGATTCCGATTATAAGGGAATAATCGAAGAACTTTGTCCGGAGCTTGAAAACAGACATCCCGGCAAGCACCTTCACGCAAAAAAGCTTCCTTTCCTCAGAAATGTAATTACGGTAGGATTTAAGATGAAGGGCGCAATGACGTTTGATGAGGCACTTAAGGCCGGTGAAACCGTTCCGGTACAAGAAGTTTACAGAATGGCCGCGGCAATCGACAAGGACGACGTCGCAAACATGCAATATACGTCGGGCACAACGGGATTTCCCAAAGGCGTTATGCTTACTCATTACAATATTGTAAATAACGGCAAAAACATCGGTGACCGTATGGATCTTTCGACGGCGGACAGAATGATGATCCAGGTGCCCATGTTCCATTGCTTCGGAATGGTGCTTGCAATGACGGCATCCGTTACACATGGTGTTACGATGTGTCCGATTCCTTACTTTTCACCCAAAAGCTCACTTGCCTGCATAAATCAGGAAAAGATAACCGCGTTCCACGGCGTTCCGACAATGTTTATCGCAATGCTCCGGCATAAGGATTTTGCAAAAACCGATTTTTCGCATATGCGTACGGGTATTATGGCGGGAAGTCCGTGTCCCGTTGCTGTTATGCAGGATGTGGTCGACAAAATGCATATGACGGAAATTACGATAGTTTACGGACAGACGGAATCTTCACCGGGATGCACAATGAGCTGCACAACGGATACCATAGAACAGCGTGTAAATACCGTCGGACGCAGTCTTCCCGAAATCGAATGCAAAATCGTGGATCCGGATACCGGGCTTGAGGTGGGACCGAACGTTACGGGCGAATTTGTTGCACGCGGCTATAATATCATGAAGGGATATTATAAAATGCCCAAGGCAACGGCACAGGCAATAGACAAAGACGGATGGCTTCACACGGGAGACCTTGCATGCAAGACCGAAGACGGATTCTTCAAGATAACGGGACGCCTAAAGGACATGATAATAAGAGGCGGTGAAAACATTTATCCCAAGGAAATAGAAGAGTTCATCTATACTCACGAAAAGGTGCAGGATGTTCAGGTAATCGGTGTTCCGGACAGTGCGCTCGGCGAAGAAATAATGGCTTCAATAGTTCTTAAAAAAGGCGAAACGATGACCGAAAAGGAAATGAAGGATTATATCGAATCGCATATGGCAAAGCACAAGGTGCCGAAGTATATCGATTTTGTCGACGGCTTCCCCATGAATGCCGCAGGAAAAATTCTTAAATACAAGATGAGAGAGGACGCAATCAAAAAACTCGGACTTGAGGCGGCATCAAAAATTGTTACGGCGTAAGGAGTTTTTGTTTGTATAACTTTTAACAAAAGTTTCTTTACTTAATGGGAATTTTGTGAGAAAATATGTAGCGGTTTTGAGCCGGCGTCAAAGCACGGCCAAAAAGTTTTTGGAATATGTGAAAGGAGTCATATAATGATTTACACAAAAGAAGTTCAGAATATGTGCCCGATAGCGAAGGGCGCAAAGCATGAGCCGGCTCCCATCCCCGAAGAGGGCAAGTGGGTACATGCAAAGAAGATCGAAGACATTTCCGGTTTTACACACGGCGTTGGCTGGTGTGCACCTCAGCAGGGCGCTTGCAAGCTTTCCTTAAATATCAAGAATGGTATTATTGAGGAAGCTCTTGTAGAAACAATCGGATGCTCGGGCATGACACACTCTGCGGCTATGGCAGCCGAAATCCTTCAGGGAAAGACAATCCTTGAGGCACTCAATACAGACCTCGTTTGTGACGCAATCAACACGGCAATGAGAGAACTTTTCTTGCAGATTGTATACGGACGTTCACAGTCGGCATTTTCGGATGACGGACTTGCAATCGGTGCGGGACTTGAGGACCTCGGAAAAGGCCTTCGCTCACAGGTTGGCACAATGTATGCAACAAAGGAAAAGGGCGTACGTTACCTCGAAATGGCAGAAGGCTATGTAACGGGTATCGCACTTGACGAAAACAGTGAAGTAATCGGCTATCAGTTCGTTAACCTCGGAAAGATGACGGATTTCATCAAAAAGGGCGATGATGCAAATACGGCCTGGGAAAAGGCAGCAGGCTCTTACGGAAGAGTTAAGCCTGAACAGGGTGCCGTAAAGATTATCGATCCGAGAAAAGAATAATAGGGAAGGAGAACGAATAAAATGGCTATTGAATTTGAATCAAAGGAAAGAAGACTTCCTCAAATCGAAGCTGCCCTCAAAAAGTATGGCATCAATTCAATCGAAGAGGCAGTTGAGATTACAAAGAATGCAGGTCTTGACGTATATAATCAGGTAAAGAAGATTCAGCCGATTTGTTTTGAAAATGCATGCTATGCATATACGGTAGGCGCAGCAATCGCTATAAAGAAGGGATGCCGAAAGGCATCTGACGCAGCAGCCGCAATCGGTGAAGGACTTCAGGCTTTCTGTATTCCGGGCTCTGTTGCCGACCATCGTAAGGTTGGTCTCGGTCACGGCAACCTCGGAAAGATGCTTCTCGAAGAAGAAACAGAATGCTTCTGCTTTCTTGCGGGACATGAGTCCTTTGCGGCAGCTGAAGGCGCAATCGGTATCGCAGAAAAGGCAAACAAGGTTCGTAAAAAGCCTCTTCGCGTTATCTTAAACGGTCTCGGAAAGGATGCGGCTCAGATCATTTCACGTATCAACGGCTTCACATATGTCGAGACAAAATATGATTACAAGAAGGCTGAGCTTAATATAATTTACGAAAAGCCTTATTCCGACGGAATCCGCGCAACCGTTAAGTGCTATGGCGCAGACGACGTTCAGGAAGGCGTTGCAATCATGCATAAGGAGAATGTCGGCGTATCGATTACCGGCAACTCAACCAACCCGACACGTTTCCAGCATCCCGTTGCAGGCACTTATAAGAAGGAATGCATCGAGATGGGCAAGAAATATTTCTCTGTTGCATCGGGCGGCGGTACGGGACGTACACTTCATCCTGACAACATGGCAGCGGGCCCCGCTTCTTACGGTATGACGGATACTCTCGGACGTATGCACAGTGATGCACAGTTTGCCGGTTCTTCATCCGTTCCCGCTCACGTTGAGATGATGGGACTTATCGGAATGGGCAACAACCCGATGGTAGGCGCAACGGTTGCTGTTGCAGTTTCGGTAGAGGAAGCCGCTAATGCCTGCAAGTTCTGATTGCAGAGCTTATCGGGAGCTTTAAAATTAAAAAAATCAATAAAGATTTCAGCATCAATAAAGATATCAATATAAAAAAAAGGAGCCTCTTATTTTAAGAGACTCCTTTTTGCAGTATCAAACAAGTCTTTTTGTCTTCCACTTGCCCGTGTAATATCTTACAACCGGGATTATGCATCCGCATCCCCAAGAAATCGGTGTGGCAAGCCATATGCCGAGTACACCGAACGATGGAGAAAGCGCATATGCAAATATGATTTTGCCCGATAATTCCGCAATTCCCGCAAGGAGACATACCTTAACGTCACCCGCTCCCTTTATTACATTTAAATAGCTGTTCATGATTCCGCAAATTATGTATGCGATTCCGATTACGGAAAGATACAATGCACCGTACTCAATCGCTTCTGCGGATGAGTCGGAATCAAGGAAAATACTCATTAATTCATATCTGAATGAGGTGATAAGTATTGCAAGCAAAAGGCAGACAGGGAGAATTATGCGGAGAGTGTGATATAATCCCTGCTTTATGCGGTCAAGATTCATGATCCCCATGTTTTGCCCCGTATAAATCGAAAGCGCCGTGCATACGGAAATAACAATTTGTATCGTGATGCTGTCAACCTTTGTTGCGGCAACGTATGCCGCCATGACGGAATCTCCGAAGGAATTGATGAGCCTTTGCACAAGAAGCGTTCCGAGTGAAATCATGCATGATTGAAAAGCAGACGGAAAGCCTGTTGACATTATGAGAAAAACGGAATGTGAGTCGGGCTTAAAACCTGAACCTGTAAGCATAAGTGCTTCTTTTTGACAAAAAAGCTTAAAGATGCAAATCACGGCAGACAAAATTTGCGATAAAATCGTAGCGTAAGCAACGCCTTCCACACCCATTCCGAAAGTAATCGTAAACAGAAGGTCGAGGACAACATTTGTGATTGACGCCGCAATAAGCGCATAAAGAGGAGTCTTTGAATCACCGGTGCTCCTGAGTATTGCGGAAACGGCATTATAGGCGACGCTTCCGTATATGAAGGAAAAAATAATTTTAAGATACTTTTCCGAATATCCGATTACATTTTCGGGAACATTTAGGAGCACAAGCATTTTGGGACAGAATATAAGCCCAAGTACGGACATTATTACGGAAAGTATGCCGGATACAAGAACGAGAGAGGCGATTATGCGACTCATTCGCTTAAAGTCTTTTTGTCCGAAGCATTGCGCAACAATGAGCCCCGCACCCGTTCCGAGTCCGAAAACAAAGGCGAGGAGCACGCTTGTCACGGTTCCGGTGCTGCCCACACCCGCAAGTGCTTCCTGACCTATGAAGCGTCCCACGACTATTGTGTCGACGACGTTGTAGATTTGTTGGAAAATATTTCCGATAAGCATCGGAATGGCAAGTTCTATAATCAGTTTTGTCGGATTGCCGCGTGTCAAATCCTTCACAGAAATTCACCTCGTACGCTTTTTTGGCGTAGGTATTATACTATTTTTTCTCTTTTTGACAAGAAAAAAATATTTAATTTTTGGGAAAACAAAGTGTGATTTATACTTTTTACGAAAATCCTTCTGTGATATAATTTTGTGTATGAAAAACATTTTAAAAGACATAAAACAAAATGAACTTAAAAAAGTATATCTTCTTTACGGCAAAGAAAATTATTTGAAGCGCACATATATGAAAAAGCTTATGAATGCCGTGTCGCCCGACGAAAATTCCATGAATGTGACCATAATCAAGGGCGAAGATTTTGATGTGCCCGAATTTATGGGAATCTGCGACACAATGCCTTTTTTTGCGGATAAAAGAATAGTTGTTGTTACCGGGTGCGGACGCTTTAAGAGCGCAAAAAAGGAAGAGGAAGAGAGTGCTTCATCAAAGGAAGAAATAAGTGTAACAACTAACGAAAAAGGGAAAAATTCTTTAAAGAATACGACAAAGGATGAGCTTACGGAGTACATTAAAAATATTCCGGATACGACCGTCGTTGTATTTATAGAAGACGATGTCGACAAAAGAAACAGGCTTTTTAAAGCCGTTTCGGAATATGGATATGCTTCGGAAATCAATACGCCTACGGAATCGGAACTTAAAATCTGGATTGCGAGAGAATTTTCATATTACAACAAAAAAATAACCGAAAAAACCGCCGGCTTTATCATGACATATGTCGGCATGGACATGGACGTGCTCAAAAATGAAATACAAAAGGTCTGTTTTTATGCTTATGATAAGGAAAGCGTTGGCGAAAACGATATCAATAAGATATGTACAAAACAGCTTTCGGTGGTGATATTTGATATGATGGACTGCCTGGCATGCAAAAATACATCGGGCGCACTCAAAATTTATTATGAGCTCATGGAAAAAAAGGAAAGCGTGCAGCAGGTCTGGGCGATGCTTCTTAAGCATTTTGTGCAAATGTATGTCGTTAAGGAAATGAAGATGTCAAACCGGTCAAATGCAGATATGGCTACGGTACTTGGTGCGCATCCTTATACGATTACGAAGCTTGTGAGAGAGGTTGACAATTTTAAAAAGTCTGAAATAAGAAAAAAGCTTGAATACGGTGTGGAACTTGATGAAGACTTAAAAAACGGGCGTATTTCGGACAAAAATATCGTAGAACTGTTTATTGCGGGATAGAAAACAAAAAGTCAAAATTTCTCTTGCAAAAGTTCGAGTAATGTGGTAAAGTACTTTGAGTTTGAGAGAGAAATGTTCAAATCTCTTTGAAGCATATATGGAAGTGTATCGAAGTGGTCATAACGGCCCTGACTCGAAATCAGGTAGCCCGCAAGGGCTCGTGGGTTCGAATCCCACCGCTTCCGCTATAAAAGTGCCAAAAATGCTGCGTTTTTTGCGGGTTTTCGGCACTTTTTTTATGCGTGTCTTGTGGGAGTGTTTTTCAAAAACTTTTTCATTTAATAAAATATTAATCACATTCAAGACTCAGCCATCACATATTTTTTCTGTTCGCCCCTGCCGATTACTTGAATTAACCCTGAGTCACGCATTTGCTTTGTAATATTGAATACGCGAGTCTTTTTGAGATTAAGCAGTTCGCTGACTTCCTTGTCGGTGATCTGACCGTTTGTCTGCATATAATCCAGTACCTTTTGAATTTGAGGGGAAATTACGGCTGTCTTTTTCGGTTCGTCGGCCGGCACGGTATTCATATTCGGAAGGATTATTTTGAAAGTATTCGGCGTTACCTCTATCCGAGGCTGCTTTGCACAACCGTCATACAGATTGAAAATTCTGCGAATACCGGTGCC
>CAVJHK010000003.1:0-41228 GCA_963649295.1 Lachnospiraceae bacterium
GAGTTTTAACTCGGAGTTTTTTTATTGCCGGCAGGAGCCCATTTGAATCCCGTGGCTTCAAGGTCTCGCCCATTTTATTTTCTGAAGCTGAACTTTTTCTCTGTTCCGTTTATCAGTCTCTTGATATTCTCACTGTGTCTCACAATCATAAGAACCGCAGACACAAACGACAATATAATTGCCGCAGGCTCTGCACCCACAATCCAGAGGACTACAGGCGCCGACAAAATCGCAAGCATCGTTGCGACAGACATATAATGCAAAGTAAAAAGAAACAGGCAAAGTATAATAACACCCACAAGTCCCGCGCGCCAGTCATAAAACCAAAGCGCGGCAATGTTTACAAGGAATCCTTTTCCGCCCTTAAAACGGTACCATATGGGGAAGTCATGTCCTATCGATGCCATAAGTGCGGTGTAAGCATATCCGATTTGTGGGAGATTATAATCCAAATCCATTTTTTCTGCGTAATTCTTAAAGAAAATTCCGCTTACAAAAAGAATGAGGACGCATTTTCCTATATCAAGCAGCATTACAACAATTGCCCATTTTAGCCCATATACGCGTTTAAAGTTGGTAAATCCGGGATTTCCGCTGCCTTTCTTATTGTCACGTATGTCTTCGTGGTAAATAAGCCGTGACAAAACAATTGCGGGATTGATTCCCGCAATTAAATATGCACAAATTCCGGATATGACAAATATAAGTATAAGTTCCGTATCCATATCAAAAATCCTTTTTATTCATATGTTGTCCGTGCGCTCGGACACAAAACCGATTATTCAAGTATCAGTTCAAAATCGTAAACATCCTGGCATCCGTCTATTTCGTAGAGTTCAGTATGCGGGAACTTTTCCTTCACCGCACGCGCAAATTCCTTTCTTTCGTCATAAGATGCCGAATTTCCGTAAATTGCGATAAGAACCTCATGATGCTTTGCATCAAGCTTCTCAAGCATTTCGGTTGCCGTATCTACCTTGTTTTCGGCAGATGCAAGCATATTCTTCCCGGAAAAGCCTATATAATTATCGCATTTAATGTCTATGCCGTCAATAAAAGCATCACGAACCGAGCGCGAAACCTGTCCCGTCACAACGCCCTGCATTGCGTCGGTAAGCTCATGTTCTATCGTATCCGCATCGTTACTGTCATAAGAAAGCATTTGAAGTGCAGCATAGCCGTCACCGATGCTCTTCGACTTAATCACGCGGACATCGGAATCCTTGTACATTTCTGCTGCAAGGAGAGCCGCCATAATGATATTCGAATTATTAGGCAAAACAAAAATCGTTTCCGCATTTACCGACCTAAAAGCATTGATAAAGGTTTCCGATGAAGGGTTATTGCCCTGCCCGCCGTCTATCACCACGTCCGCGCCGAGTGCCTTTTGCACTTCCTTTATTCCCGCGCCGTCGCACACGGATACAAGCGCAAACTTCTTTTTGGGTGCCGAATTTTCTTCCTTATTTCCTGTATCCTCTTCCTTTATCGTATCGTTGTGCTGCACAGTCATGTTTTCGCACTTGATTGTAAGAAATTCACCGAACTGCTGACAAAATTCAAAAACCTTGCCCGGAGTCATTGTATGCACATGCACCTTTACAATCGTTCCCGTCTTAAATGCCACAATCGAATCGCCGATCGTATTAAGAAACTCGAGGATAGGATCAATTTTAAAATTGTCTGTATCAACCTTGCACTTTTGAAGCTGAAGAAGGAATTCCGTACAATATCCGTATTCCATCACCGAATCGGCGGTAAACTTGGACGTATCGACATTTTTTGTCCCGAAGCTCACGGCGCTGTCCGCAATTTCTTCGCCCTTTAATGTCTTATTCATGCCGTCTACAATATAAACAAGTCCCTGACCGCCTGAATCTATCACTCCCGCCTCTTTAAGGACGCTTAAAAGCTCCGGCGTTCTTTGCAATGACCTGTTCATTTCGGACAAAACATCTTCAAAAAAGCTTTCCATTGTGCTGTCATCGGTTATTCTGTCACACGCATAATCCGTTGCTTCTCTCATAACCGTAAGCATTGTTCCTTCGGTCGGCTTCATAACGGCCTCATACGCACGGCGCACCCCGGATTTGAACGCAAATCCGACCGTCTTTACATCGGCATTGTCCGTACCCGTAAATCCCTTTGCTATTCCCGAAAAGAACTGTGAAAGAATAACCCCCGAATTTCCGCGTGCCGAAAGAAGCATTCCGTTCGCTATCGTATCAGACGTTTCGGACAAGGACTTATCCTTCATTCCCTGTGCCGCATTTACGCCGCCCGATATTGTAAGTGTCATGTTTTCACCGGTGTCTCCGTCAGGAATCGGAAAAACGTTAAGATCGTTTACAATCTTCGCATTCGCTCTTAAATTTGCCGCTCCGCCTTTTATGAGTGTTGAGTAAAGTTCACCGGATAACTCTCTTGTTTCCATTTTTTCCTCCAAAGTTTAATTTTTGAGGCTTTTTTTTGCCCAAAAATAATCCTCCGATTCGTATTTAATATTTTTTATTCAAAAATTCCAAAAATCCTTTAGTTTCCGCCCTCAAAAGTAACTTCCTTGCCATATGCAAAAAGTCCGATTGCGTCGGGTCCTATGGAAGCTCCGATAATGGGGCCGATATAGGAAATATGTGTATCCTTGCAGGGGATGTTCTCTTTTACAAGCTTTTCAAGTTCCTTTGCCTCATCTTCGCAATCCGCATGAACAATATAGATTGTTTGTTCCTCGGGATTTATGATTGATTCCTTCATGAGGTTTACAATTTCATTAAACGATGCAACTCTTCCCTTTACCTTCTTTATCGGCACCTGATAGCCTGTCTTGTCGGCAATAAGTATCGGCTTAACACCGAGAAGATTTCCGAAGAATGCGGCTGACGCTTTAACACGTCCGGCTCTCTTTAAAGCATCAAGAGAATGTACGGTAATATATTCGTTTACCTTCTTTAAATCGGCAATTGTTTTTTCATAAATCTGTTTTGCGTCATATCCCATGTCACGGTACTGTGCGGCTCTGATTGCCACAAGTCCCTCACCGAGACATGCGTTTAACGAGTCAACGGAATAAATCGAAACGTTCTCAGCCTTATATTTTTCCATAAGCTCCCTTGCGACAACGTGCCCGGTATTAACCGAACCCGACTGCTTCGAAGAGCATCCGACATATACAATGTCATATCCCTCTTCGACATATTTCGTAAATATTCTTTGGAATTCCTGAACGGGCACCTGTGTAGTAAGCACGCGGTTTCCGTCACGCATTATTTTGTAAAGTTCCTTTGGACTGTAATATTCCCAGTCAAGGCTTGCGGGAGTTTCTTTTCCCTCATATTCCGTAAACATCTTGGCATAATCGATATCATATTTTTCTCTCAAATCAAGACTCATATCGGAGCATGAATCTGTAATAATCTTAACCGGTCTCATAACTATTCTCCTTTTTACATTCTTTAAAAAAGCTCAAATTCCCTGCTTGTGCAAGTGTCCTTACACAAAATCACTGCACAAAAAAATGCATTTTTCGCATGTTTGTATTTTACATGATATGAATATCCGTTCAACTGTCAAAAAAAAAAGTTTTCGCAAAAACGCAAAAACCTTTTTTTCTACGCAAATTTGAGTATTTTTAAATTTTTATTCAAAAATATTTATTCCCATCAAAGCATTTGCCATATAAAGCTCTATGGCAGCATTTATAACACGGCTTATTTGATTTATCGATTTGTCGATATTCATTGTCATGCGGCTCCACAAAAATTTGAGGAACAAACCGATTATCGCATAACAGCATATATCGGAAATCGTCGTAAGCGTTTCCTCGTCTATGCTCGTTCCCATCGTCTTTTCACGCGCAAGATTTAGGAAAGCGCCTTCCGCCGAGCTGAACACATATCGCTCCAGATTTTCTCGGGACAAGGACTCATAAATATTGTAAACAAGGTTCGGATGCTCGGTAAAGGTCACAAATATCGCCTTTAAAGTACATTCCCAGCCCTCCCCATTCGGACGCGATGCAAGAAAATCCTTGGTTTTGGCATTAAACCAATATTCAAGGAGCTCATATATATCAGCATAATGGTAATAAAAAGTATTTGGACTTATGTCGCATCTCTTTGTAAGTTCAAGCACGGTTATTTTATCAAAGGGCATTTCTTCAAGCATTTCTTCAAAAACCGTGAGTATTGCTTTTTCGGTATGTCTTGCCATTATTTTCCTCCGAAGGATTTTATCCGTGAGATGTGATTTTCTCCGGACATATTTTTATTATACCGACCAAGTAAATTCATGTCAACCTCGACTCTTATGGCATCCATTTCGGTTTGAAGCGGTTCATACTCTTTTTTAAATTCTTCATCCTGCATTTGTTTTAAAAACATATCATCAAACGATCTCATTTGTTGTTAGCCTTCCCAACTTCTCGGATTATGGTATGTTTATATGCCATAACATCAGCGTTTTCTTCAGAACAAAAGAGTTTCTTCAAACTCTTTTCTCACATAAATCATATCATAAGCAGAGCGTTTTTTGCCATACAGAAAATTCGGAGAAATTTCCTAATATGGTTAAAAAAAAATGTGATCCCAAGATCACATAATCCGAATAAAAAAAAATGCGGAAAAAGGGACTTGAACCCTCACGGTCTGGGACCACATGATCCTTAGTCATGCCTGTCTGCCAATTCCAGCATTTCCGCATTTCCCTGTTCAACAGGAACGAATGGAATTTTACCACCAAAAAAACGCCTTGTCAACAGAGAAAAGGCGTTTTTTTTAATTCGTAATATTTTTCGATTTGTATATATTTTTCAGACAATTCTATTTAAGCACGTCGCGGTTTTCAAATCCGTACTTTTTCATTTCTTTCATAAAATCGATATTCGACTTATTTTCACTTTTTCCGTCCTCTATTTTCTGAACGGTATTCAGGAAATTTTTGAGTATTCCCAAATATCTCTCTTCATCCACAAGCATAGTTTCGGCATGCTTCGCATTTTCAAATATATGCACTTCAGAATATGCCGGATTTGCCATAGCCATACGGAAGGAGTTGTCGGGAGTCACAAATCTATCATCCGCACCATGCACAAAGCAAATGGGAACCGTATTGTTTTTAAGAGAATCGATCGGACGATTCTTAAAAAAGCTCCACTTAAAAATTATATTACACATAAAGCTCGCCGGCCAAATAATCCAGTTATGAAGATGAAAAACAACTTTAAGTCTGCCTGTCAATACATTATAAAGCTCCGCAAAACCACAATCGTTTACAATAAAGTGAACTCTCGGATTATATTTAAGTGCCGTAATTTGCAATGCCGAACCCATCGACTCCCCCTGAAGCCCCAGATATATGTCATTACCGTAACGCTTATATGTGTCGTTTATTACCGTAATCAAATCTTTTGCCTCGTTAATTCCGAGAGTGCAGGGTGTCTTCCAAGACTTAATATTCTTTCCGTGGAATCTGTCGTCATAAATCACACAATTGTATCCAAGCTCCATCCACTTGTTCAGATACTTTAACGCACCGTAATGCGACGATGTGTATCCGTGCGAAATAATCACAAATTTTTTGGATTCCTTAAAGTCGGGATTCGGAACAAAATACGTATGAATTTCATATCCGTCAAAGCTTTTTAAGATATATTCCGTAACGTCTCTTTTATCGAAATCCCTGAAAAATTTGTGTTCCTTTTCCCAATTTATGCTGCGCTCAAGATTGTTTAATGGCATCGAAACATATTTTGCAAAATAAGAAAACACAAGCCCCATAAGTACAATTAAGAGAACAACCGCAATAATCAGCACAATCACCCATACCTTCATAACCTAACCTCCAATACGTTGTCTTTTGTATAAGGAACAATTTTGTCTGTCCTGTCAGCAATAAAAATCGGGCTGTTAAATATCGTATTTTCCGGATCCGCCTTCATTCTGTCACGGTATGTTATAAATCCGTAATTTGAATCGTTTAATTTTAAAATTGCTTCATTATATTTTTCGGGATCGTCTCTCACAAGCGGAACGGATTCTGTTGCGCATAAAAGTCTTTTTGCGTAATCCAAAGCGCCACAAAGCGGCGTCGTAAATCCCACTCCGCCCAAGTTTTTTGTAATATTTTTTACATTGTGGATATCGGAGCCCGAGGTCACATGTATATTGTTTTTGCTTGCAAAAGTAAAGACATATTGATCGCTGTAATCCGAATTTCCGAGATTGTATCCTTCAAAGAGATCCGATTGATAAGGATGCACATAAACTCCCGATAAATAACCGCGATCGCGGAAGGGATGCGCCTGCACCATGACGCCGCCTGTTTCATGAACATTTTCGCGTAATTCTTCATGCGACCAGCGCATTATGTCGGGATGCGCCTTTAGCCATTCTTTTGTCGGTCCGTAAATAAGATATTCATCTCCGTGAAAATTTACTTCCATTCCGAAAAATACTTTGAAATTATGCTTATAGCCCTCTTCCGCAGCCGCTTCAAAACCGCGTGCATAAAGGTCTATCCTTTCCTCCCAGGGGAGATTTACGGGAACGCACGAATTTCCGTTAAAAAAATGATCGGTCACAAATATTCCGTCATAGCCTGTGTCTATATATGCCTTAATGTATTCTTTTCCCGGCGTAACGCCGCATGCACTTGCTTCGCATGTATGCAAATGCGTTTCATAAAAATATGCCATATTCGCTCCAAAAAAAACAGGATAAAGAATTCATCTTTATCCTGTGAATAATACCATAATTTTTTTTAAAATTCAATGCAGCGTCCGATTTGCCCGAACGCATCTGATTTGCCCGAAGATCCGAAATTATTATTCTCTTATCACATTCTGTACAGAATTAAATTCAAATTCTTCTGAATTTTCGCCGGTCATCCGGACATTTTTGATTCGAACCGTGCCTACATTATTAAATATAAGCCCCGCCTTAGAATATTCCGGAATGTTGCTCATCATTGCGGGATAGCCGTGACCCGCATCCGTTTTAAACGTAAATGTCATATTCTCAATATCTATCGACTTAATCGGCATTTCGGGAAGTCCAAAGAAATAACCTGCCGCCCACTCTGCGTCCACACATTCGATATCGTTAAACTTAAATGCCCCGAGATACGGTGTGCCGTCGTCAATCGCCTGCTCTTCACGCGATTGCACATATTCCGTCTTTCCGTCCGGATCACAATAATAATACATATTGATAACAAGCGGAGTAAGGACGTTTTCCATTTTGATATTCGAAAATTCAACGCCGTCAACAACGGCATATTTTCCTCTTCCGCGGCGGGTTTTTATTCTTAATCCTCTGTCGGTATGACTGAAATAGCATTGCGAAACCGTCAAGTCACGAATTCCGCCCGACATTTCACTTCCGAGCACAACAGCACCGTGCGCATATTCCATAAGGCAGTTGCGAATCAAATGGTTTGATGCGGGAGTTTTGTATTTCATTCCCATATACATTTTGCCCGACTTTATCGCTATTGCATCATCACCGACCGCAAAACGCATTCCGATATATCTCACATCATCGCATGACTCAGGATCGGAGCCGTCGGTATTGGGGCTGACTTTTGGTGCAATGACCGCCGTATCATAAAAATAAATACTCTTACTGAAGAAAGGGTGAAAATTCCACGAAGGGGAATTTTGCCCCGTGATTCCGTGAAAAACAACATTCTCGCACTTATTCAGGAATACAAGTTTCGGACGTGCGACCTCCCTGTTCTTGGGATTTATCCACCATGTGGAATTTTCGGCATTTGCGTCAATGATTCCGCGCCCGACAATATTTATATTTTTGGCATAAAACGCGCTTATAAAGCTTTGGTGACACTTGTGCGGAAGTCCTTCCCATGAAGAAACGTGAAATTCTTCTTGCGTTACGGGATCCGTAACACTTCCCGGGAAAACAGGATAATGTGATTCGTCTGTATCTCCGAGCAAAATTGCATTTTCTTTAAGTTCAAGAGTAATATCGCTCTTTAACATAATCGGGCGCACATAATATGTTCCCTTTTCTATTTGCACGCGTCCGTTTGCCGGACATGCATAAATCGCATTTTGTATTGCAAGCGTATCGTCGGTCTTTCCGTCACCCACAGCTCCAAAATCAGAAACGGATAAGCATACGCTTTCGGGATTGGTCCTAAATAAACACTTTTCTCCCAAAACTTCAACCGTATATTCCGTATCAGGTGTCAGATCAAATATCGAAAAGACATTCGTTCTTACGTCTTTTAATACTTTTTCGCTGTTTAAAAAAACATCAAAACTTCCGTCCGAATAATAAGGCAACGTATTTGCAAGTTCAAAACATGCCGAAACGGATGATACATACAAAAGATTGAATTTCATACAAATTCTCCTTAATTTATAAATCGGCACCGTGCTTTCACGCGGTGCCGGATGAAAAAATATCATATTTTATTTAATAATGCTTCTTATTTAATCGACGAAGCAAATTCTCTCGGACCTGAACCGTATTCAGCTTTAAATGCACGATAAAATCCGGCATAATCACAAAATCCGCAACGACGGTATACGGTATTCGGACGCTCACCCTGAGCCAAAAACTGTCTTGCAATCTGGACACGCTTCTTTTGAATATAGTGATAAACACCCGTACCCATTTGCTTTCGGAATTCATGGCTCAAGTGGTATTTGCTCACATAAAGCTTTTCTGCCATTTCATCAAGAGACAATTGCTCACCGTAATGTTCGTTGACATAATCGATTACTCCCGCAACGAGAGCACTCGTATAAGCATATTCTTCGTTCTTTTCTCCCTCCGAATCGGAAATGCGGTTCAAAAGCACAAGAAGCTGCGCAATCAGGCTCTCCTGCATTACATCACCGCCGTATCCTTCACAATCGGATTCACGATAAATGCTGTCCATAAGATTTCTTATGTCATTCATGTATTCGATAGGAGCGCGAAGCTGGTTATTGTAATCCTCTTTGTTTGGATTTAAGCATTTTTCAAGGTTAGTATTTTCGGTGGAAAGACGCGTAAGCATTGCCGGATCTATCCACAAAACGTATCTTTCGTAAGGCTCCGTATCGGATTTTATAAAAACCTGATGGAGTTCCTTGGGACTTATAAAAAGAACATCTCCGGGCATAACACGATAGATTTTGCCTTCAATCGAATATGTAACATCACCCGATACAAGAAAATAAATTTCATAAAAATCATGATGATGAAGTTCCACATCCTGAAGATAAGTATCTCTTTTATGCTGTATTTCAAAGTCCTTACGGCACATTACCTGTCTTGGGTTGTATGTCTGGAGCTTTGTAGCCATGTTTACCTCCGGGTTATCCTTTCTTTCCCTTTAAAAATATTTTTTTGAAAATATATTTTACAAAAAGTACAATCAAATCAACAAATAAAACAAATATACCATAGCCTACCGGCTCAACGGCAATTAACAGCTCTCCGTCCGCCCTTAATCCGACGCTCACTGCAAACATATTTATAGAGCTATATATCGCATATACAACAAAAGAAACTATCAAATAATAGACAATATTTAAGAAAAACGAAATAAGACTTCTCTTCGGAAATACCATCCATTTGTCATAATCGTTGTGATCGGTGCGCATGTAACGGAAAATATTATTCACAAGAAGGTCGTTTACCATTCCCAGAACAATTCCGAGTGCGGCAATAAGATCAAGGTTATCCGCCTTATGAAGTGCGGGGATTCCCATTCCCACAAAAAAGAATACCGCTCCCGCAAACCACCATTTGATAAAAATTGCCTTTACGGGCTGCGGTACCATAGCAAGCTTGTCTACACTGTATGGATTAAGCTTTTTGTCTTGATTATTCTTCATCCGTTGCAATTACCTCGTCAGAGGTTTCTTTTTCTCCCGCAAATTCATCGTCCTTAATCGTTGTATTGATAAGGTTGAGAGCCTTTGCATAAAGTGGCTTAAGCACGATAAGAAGTATCGAAATCACAAGCCAGACCATATGTGTAACCGACTTGCCTGCGGCTTCTGCAAGCTGAATTCTCTCT
The DNA here is from genome assembly GCA_963649295.1 of Lachnospiraceae bacterium. Lineage (GTDB taxonomy): Bacteria > Bacillota > Clostridia > Lachnospirales > Lachnospiraceae > RGIG3528. The sequence goes on from CAVJHK010000003.1 coordinate 10,033, forward strand.
GTTTCCGCAATTGCATCTCTGTGAAGTACCTTGTAGCAAAGAGCGTCACATACAAAAAGCGCAACAAGCTGGATAACGGACAGGATAAGCATCGGCATTCTCACGCCCTTTTTGTCATGCGAATTCATATATGTAAAAATCGAAAGGAATGACATAAGCGTGATAACAAATACAAGTATTGCAACATAATAATCGTTACAATAAATTGCAGCCATCGAAAACGTCGAAAGGTTGAATGTATAAACCATGCAGCTTATTATGATTGCCAAAAAAGGAAGTGTTTCAGGCTTTCTCTTAAGGTGTACTATTTTTTTTCTGATAAATTCTTTTATTGCAGCCAAAAAAGCCATTGTACTCTCCTATCTGATTGCTTTTGTCGTTTCTTTGTCAAAAATATGAATCTTGCCGGGCTTGAAGCCGATTTTTAATATATCGTTTTCTTTATAATCACACCATTCCTTAAATTTACATGTAAGCTTTTTGGTGCCCATAAATCCGTGAACAAGTGTATTTTGACCGAGATTTTCGTTTAATTTAACCTTAAAATCAATATCTCCGTCTTTTGTTATGTCTTCGGGACGAATACCGAGTATTGCCTCTTTTCCGTCATAATTCTCAAGCGGCTTTTTAAGATTGTCGGGAATTGCGATATCGATGTTGTCATTAACGATTCTGCCGTTTGCGATCGCAACATCCACAAAATTCATCGGCGGAAGTCCTATAAAGCTTGCAACAAATACATTTGCAGGTGTATCGTAAAGCTCTGTCGGAGTACCGATTTGCTGAACATAGCCTTCGCTCATGCATACGATTCTGTCCGCAAGAGTAAGAGCTTCCGTCTGGTCATGCGTAACATAAAGCATCGTTGATTTGAGTCTGTCATGAAGAAGCATGAGCTCGCGTCTCATCGAACCGCGAAGCTTTGCATCAAGGTTTGAAAGAGGTTCGTCAAAAAGGAAAACTTTAGGATTACGCACAATCGCACGTCCTACCGCAACACGCTGGCGCTGACCTCCGGACAGGTTACGCGGCTTTTTGTTTAATTGATCAGTAAGTCCCAAAATCTCTGCGGCTTCCATGACTTTTTTGTGAATCTCATCCGCATTTTCATGACGAAGAACAAGCGAAAAAGCCATGTTTTCATAAACGGTCATATGAGCATAAAGAGCATAGTTCTGGAAAACCATCGCAATGTCTCTGTCCTTCGGGGCTTCGTTTGTGACATCGCGTCCGTCGATAAGAAGCTTACCCGTCGTAATCTCTTCAAGTCCCGCAACCATTCGAAGCGTTGTTGATTTTCCGCATCCGGACGGTCCGACAAGTACGATAAATTCACCGTCTTTCACGTCAAGATTAAAATCATATACCGCATGTGCTCCGTTTGGATATACTTTGTTTAAATTTTTAAGCTGTAAGTCCGACATTTATTTTAATTCTCCCTTTTTCTTAAGGAAATTCATAAGCATTGTTGATTTTATAAAGCTGATTACGGCTGCGGCAAACATAAAGAGTGCCGAGAGAATCATGAGTAATTTTATTTTTGTATGAAGTGCGCCTGTGATAAATTCAAATTGCAAAAGCTGAGCCGGGAAAATACCGATTCTGACAAGCTGAACTATTCCGACAGCCAAAGCAGCTACCGACCAATTGCGGTGATAAGTTTTTAATTCTTCACCTATATAGAATGCAGCAAGCATAAACAAAATGTTTACAACCACATCCACTCCGATCATATAATATTTAAAATCTCCTTTTCCGGTGAGAGTTTGAAGATATATGTTGGAATATATAAACATAAACTGGATAACATCGCATATAAGGCTGAACATGCACATCCAAAAGGAGAATGAGTCATTTTTGTAACGCATGCGTTCTACGTTTAATTTCATCTTATGCCTCCTTGCCCTTCAATTGTGCCATGGCCTGTTTTTCCATAATCATCCAGACCGTTTTCCAAATTAAATTAAGAATAATAAGTATTGCGGAAATAATTCCGATTGCACCTATAAAGTTTCCGCAATCAAACCAAAAAGTCGATTCCGTATATGATGACGTAGGCATCCATGAATCCCATTCAGCCCATGTCGCAAAATCAACCTTTGTAAGAAATTCGTTTTTGTAAAACATTGAATATTTCATGTCATAGATTGCAAGCCAAATGATGAAACCTATATAAAGTACGGAAGAAACGTAATTTGTTATATAATATTTTCTTCTCTTTGTATTTTGCATCATATACATGATACCTACAAGTATAAGTGCAACTATCGAATATATAAGCGCCATTTTGTTGAATTCCTGAACCTCGTAATACAGCCGGCTTCCTTCAACATACATGAAGCTTGCCTCGTCGATGTAATACGAAAGGTAATAAAGATCTGTACAGAATCCGAGTGCAAATATAAAGAAAAGCACCGACGTGATTAGCGCAAATACAGCTGTTATTTTTTGAAATTTCATTTGTGCCTGCATATTTTTGTTTCCTTTGGTTTTGTTAAAAATTTGCGGGGAGGGGTACTCCCCGCAAAAAATCTTTATTTAACGGATAAATCCGTGTTCATTACTGAGCATTCTTTGCCGAAACGGCCTTTTCAAATCCAACCTTTACAGATTCGATAAAGATGGAATATTCCTTCTTTGTCTTCGAGAAGTAAGAGGAAAGGTTTGTGCAATTATCCGAAATGATTGAGTTCTCGGAAGATGTTGTTGCAAATGTTGTAGGAATAATGCGATAGAAAGGAGATTCACAATCTTCACTGTTAACCTGAACATGCTCAAGTACCCCATAAACAAGTGCGTTGTTGATCTTTTCGAGACCCTTCTTACCGTTGTCGGATGTACACTGATATTCCATACCCTGCTGCTTGATATATCCGATAGGGAATGTAGCTGCAAGATACTGACGATAATAGTTTGTATAACTGCCCTTTGCAAGAGTCTTAAATTCGTTAAGAGCTGCCGCAGAGAGCTTCGGAACCTGTGTTCCCTGATAATCGATATAAACGATGTTGCCCTTTGAATCATGCTCAATCCAAGCATCGGGACCATAGCTCATAAGAGTATTTCCTTCTGTCGAATACATATAATCAAAGAGGTAAAGAGCCTTTGCAAGCTTGTCGGCATCTGCTGCACAGCCTGTTGTAATTGCCCAACCTTCTGTCTTAACGGATCTCCAGGACTCTGTGAATCTTGTCCACTTACCGATGAGGTTGCCCTCTGAATCGGCTGTTGTATACCAATAAGCTACAGGGTTGATGATGGACTCAAGGTCGAAGCCTTCAACAGATACGGTATTGTTGTAAGCTGTCTGCGTCTGTACATAGTCATAAAGACCAAAGCCCAAGTTCTTATTGTACATTGTATCGTAAACCTTTGTACCGGAAGCACCGCCTGCACCTTCCTTATCGAAGTCGGTGAGGATGAGTCCGTCTGTATACATCTGGTTCATCTTCTCGATTACATAATACATATCGGATGACTGACGTCCGTCGCAAAGATTTCCGTTTGCGTCAAAATAGAGATAATCCTTCTCGGAATCAGCACCGCGAACACCAAAGAGGTTGGAGCAAAGTGTGATGAGGTCGGATGTTCTCTGAAGTGTGGCTTCACGTCCGAAGAGACCGTAAACAACATCGCTTGCACCGTTTGTGAGATATTTGGGGTTAGCAACAACGCAACGGATAAGAGCTATAAATTCGTCTGCATCATAAGCCGCATTCTGGCCGATGAAGAGATCTGCTCTGTTTTCGCCGTAGTAGCCGTTGTATGTTGTGTCGATGTAGTCACGAAGAGCCTTAACCATCGAAGCACCTGTCTTATCGGAAAGATCCTTTAAGATATTTGTGATGTTCTTCTCGTAAGACTTTGTAACCTTTTCAACGCCTGAACCGTCAGCCTTTACAACGGAAACTTCGATTGCTTCGCTGCCTGTTGCGGAATCGGGCATATAATTTGTATATGTCATCTGACCCGAATATGCTCCGTCAAATTTGGATGCGTCATAATTGCCGTTAAGAAGAGCCTTAACCCAGTCAATACGAACAAGGAAAGTCTTCTCGATGTCGTTGTATCCGTCGAAGTAAGGTGCGAAATAGATATGTCCGTCACCGGCTGTGATTATTGTCTTAACTACTTCGTTTTCCTCAAGGAAAGCCTTGAAATTGGGCATATAGTCAAGATAAAGATCAAGCGGAATGAAGGAACCTGTCTGACCGTCTTCGTTGAACGATGCAGCCGATCCGCAGATAACGTCGATATTCTCGAAGTTTGCTGCCTTGGCAACCTTGTAGTTGTTGTTAACCGAGCTTTCGGTTGATGTTACATCGTTGATTGTGAAGCCTAAGTTCTCCTGGAACTGCTTCCATGTAGGAAGAAGGTCACCCTTCTTGTATGTGTTTCCGTCTGCTGCTTCATAAGCCTCGTCAAGCGTATAGCTCATTCTGAGTGCGTTATAAAGTACGGACATGTTGAGTGTGACATTCTTTGTCTTGTCGCCGACCTTTGCTGCCGTAGCAGTGCTTGTCGATGAATAGGATCCCGAAAGCATTCTCTTGTAAGCGCCGTCAAGAGCCTTTAAGTAAAGTGTGCCACCGAAGTCTTTCTGTGCGGTTTCAAGCAATGACTTTGCTGCTGCACTGATGGTCTTCTCCTCGATTTTGGCAGGTGCCGCAGTGGGAACGGGTGTTGCCGTAGGATCTGCTGCGGGTGCCTTGGTTGCTGCGGGTGCCTGTGTAGCGGAAGGTGCCTTAGTGGGATCTGCGGTTGATGTATTGCCGCATCCTGCAAGCATTCCTACTACCATTGCACTTGCGAGAACCATTGAAATAACTTTCTTTAATTTCATAGAGCCCTCCAATATAAAATTAATATTTATCGTAAACGCGGACAATCCGTCGTTTAGGATCTGAAAAAAATCACTCCTTGACGCCGCCAAGGTTTACACCCTTTGCAAAATATTTCTGGATGTAAGGATAAATAATGAGAATCGGGATTATCGCGCAAATAATCATGGAATAAATTACGGAATCGGTCGCAAAATTGTCAAAGGCCTGGGTTTCCGTTGTATTAAACTGTTCAAGCGTATCTCTTATAAATACCTGAAGCGGCCACTCGGCTGAGTTGCCGATCATCTTTCTTGCCCAGAAATAACCGTTCCATCTTGAAATTCCGAAGAACAATGCCACCGTTGCGATTGCCGATTTTGACATCGGAACATAAACCTTTGTGAGCACCTGGAATTCAGATGCACCGTCAACGATTGCGGCCTCTTCTATCTCACTCGGAACGCCTTCGAATGCATTGCGGAGAAGGATCGTATTATATGCGTTCATACCCATTGCAATAACGATAAGCCATTTGTCGTCCGTGATTCCGACGTTTTGGAAAACCGTTTGTGTTGCACGGTAGTTGAGCCATGTAGGAATAATTCCCGCTGAGAACCACATCGTAAACGAAAGCAGGAAGTTCCAGCCCGTTCTGAACAAAAGTCTCTTTTTTGAAAGTGCATATGCACCGGCGATTGCAATAAACAATGCCCAAATCGTACCGTAAAAGGTAACAAAGAGTGTATTGGCATAGCATGTCCAGAATTCTTTTTGCTCAAGCACATATTTAAATGCGTCAAATTGTATGTCGACGGGAAGAAGAATAACGCTTCCGTCACGAAGAGCATCCATTCCGCTTATCGAAGCCGAAATCGCATATACAAAGGGGTATAAGCAGAAAATGGCAAATACGGTAAGGAAAAGATATGCAAATATTTTAAAAATCAATTCAGAAATCTCAAGTCTTTTCACTTTAAATATCTCCTAACTTTAATATAAGGACGTGTCCGAAACACGCTTACTTATCATATTCGATCCCATTACGAGAAGCATCGAGATGACAGCCGAAAGCATTTCCGATGCCGACGCAAGTCCGGGCTGTGAGCTTCCGCCCGCTTCAAGTCCGCCGAGTCTTGCCGCGAATGTCGAAACAACGTCCGCAGTCTCATATGTATATGAGTTGTAAAGTAAGAGAACCTTTTCGTATCCGATCGTGATAAGGCTTCCTATTCTGAGTATCAGCATGATTGTGATTGTCGAAAGAATACCCGGAAGCACAACGTGACGGATTTGAGCCATCTTGTTTGCACCGTCCATCTGGGCTGCCTCGTAGCTCGTCGGAGAAATTCCGATTATTGCCGCAAAATATACGATTGAACCATATCCGCTTCCTTCCCAGATTCCGGATATGATATATATTGCCCGGAAATATTGAGGAGAATAAAGAAGTCCGCCCTTTGCCGCTTCATCCGTGATAAGCCCCATTGCGACAAGCGCCTGTGACAGGACACCGTAATTTGAAACCTCGGAACCGGTTCTGAGCAACAAGCTTACAAGTGATGTCATAACAACCGTCGAAACGAATTTTGGAAGATAAGAACAAACCTGCAAAATGCTTCTGTATCCGTCCGACTTAATTTCGTTAAAGAAAAGTGCGATGATTATCGGAATTGGAAATCCGAATATCATTCCGTAAAAGCTGAGTGCGAACGTATTTCTGAAAGCTCTCCAGAACTGCGGCGCGTTTGTGCCGAACATCATTTGCTTGAACCATTGAAATCCGACAAAGTCCTGCGCATTTACGCTGATTACCGTAACGCCCTCTTTTGTACCCGCCTTGAATGCAACGAGGAGTTCGTACATCGGCATGTATCTCCAAAAGAAGAATACAAGTATGAGCGGAAGCAAAAGCACATAAAGCCTCCAGTCTTTTGCGATCCTGATGCAGTTGTTTTTCCAATAGTCCTTTTCAAACTCATCCCTTTTGAGTGTTTGCTCATCCGGTATAAGTTTCATCATCTGTTCTTCCTTCATCGATATCTTCCTCTTCCGTAAAATTATTGTCCAAAGTATAACGGCTTATTTTGTCATGTTCCGAGACGCTTTTTGTATTTTTTTCAGCCTGTTCCCATAAATATTCCTTTTGGTCCTTAAACAGGTCCTTTTGACGTGCCGCAACGATTACGATTATTGTCCCGATAACACCGCTTATTTCGTCCGCTATCAAAAATGTTTTTAAGTTTGCAAAAAAGCTTCCTTCAAATATCGCCGCTATTCCCGCACGGCCCGCAGACATAAGAACATATCCCGTAACCGTATAAAGTATCTGAAATAAAATATTTTTTTCAAGCTTTTTCTTGCCGACTGCCTTGTGCCATACAAGATTTATCATAATGAAGCAGTTCCCGGCGATATATGTAATGTAAGTTGCAGGATTTTGCGCTTTGTTTGCGATGCAGTATACAAGTCCCGTGAGAATTGCGGGAACAAATGCATATGCGTTCCACCTGTGCATTACGATAAGCGTTATCGGAAGCATTATCGACAGCGTATAAAGCTCGGAACTGAAAAAGTTTTTAAAAACAAATACATTTAAATATTCGAGTGCGCAGGCAATAAACGTAAATACAATAAGATCCGTTGTCCTGTATATGTTAAAGCTTATTGTCGGTTTGTCCGTATCCATCAAATCCTCAGCCTGTCTTCCGTTTCGGTGTCAAAGAGATACATTGCCGGGTACGGTATGAAATAATCCGCATTTTCTTTTCTCTTCGGTGTGTCGGCAGGCTCAAGCTTGTATATAAGATCATGTCCGCCGACTGTCGCATAGACGTTTACGCTGTCTCCGAGAAGCTCAGTTAAGGTAACGTAACTGTCAAGCATTACGCCCTCTCCGCTCTTCTTTGATGCGGGAAGCACGGCTTCGGGTCTGAAGCCGAGCGTTATATTTTTTCCTTCAAGCTTATTTATTTCTTTAAAGCCTTCCTTTAATGAAATCGTAAGCTTTCCGCCCTCGGCGATAAGATTTCCGTTATTTATCTTTCCTTTGACAAAATTCATCGGAGGCTCTCCGATGAAGCCCGCAACGAATATATTGTCGGGATCGAAATAAAGCTCGCGGGGAGTTCCCACCTGTTTAATCCATCCGTCCTTCATAACAACTATTCTGTCTGCCATTGTCATGGCTTCCGTCTGATCATGCGTAACGTAAATCGTTGTGGCACCGACCTTTTTGTGGATTGCCGTGATTTCGGAACGCATCGTAACACGAAGCTTTGCGTCGAGGTTTGAAAGTGGCTCGTCCATAAGGAACACGTCAACATGTCTTATTATTGCGCGGCCGACCGCAACACGCTGACGCTGACCGCCTGACAATTCACGCGGCATCTTGTCGAGATAGTTCATAAGTCCGAGCGTACGCGCCGCGTCCTTAACTCTTTTTTCTATTATTTCTTCGTCATAGCCCTTAAGAGTGAGACCGAATGCCATGTTTTCGTATACAGTCATATTGGGATAAAGCGCATACGACTGGAATACCATCGACACTCCTCGCTGTCTGGGCGAAAGATTGTTTGCTCTCTTCTCTCCTATAAAGAGATTGCCCGAAGTAATCTCTTCAAGTCCCGCAATCATACGAAGCGTTGTCGACTTTCCGCATCCGGACGGACCGACAAAAACAATAAATTCGCCGTCCTTAATTTCGAGATTAAAATCATGGACAGCGGCAAATCCGTTCGGATAAACTTTGTTAACCTGTTTCAAACTTAAATTAGCCATCGATAAGTTCTTTCCTTTTTTGTATTTTGTAAGCATTTACCGCCATTGTGAAAACTTCACAGATTGGATAAATGGATTTGTAAATTTTTTGTATAATTTTAACACGGACACTCTAACATAAAATTTGCGATAAAACAAGGTGTTTTTAACTTTTTTCGTTTGTCATACTTGCGTTTTTGGTTTGTGAAAGTTGCTCGGAGTTTCCGAAAAATTTTCGACATTTTAACAATGTGAAACGCTCAAATGCCCATATATCAATGCGAAACTTGTTTTTTATTTAAAATAAATACACTTATTTTTTACAAATTATATATATTTGCCGTGCAAATTAAACAATGTTATTTTACTCATGTAAAAAACGCAATGTCAAACGTTCTTGTCAAAAATATCGAAAAAACGCTCTATTTTTTGCAAGGTTTTTATTATTTTACTCCTCTTCCGCAATATAAACAAGTATAAAAAAAGTAAAATTTGCACTATTTTTCGTTAAACACCGCAATAAACACATAGTATTTGGGCAAAAGTCGCTATTTCATTTCAAAAAAAGAGCGTTATAATATGCATGATTAACAAGAAATTCTTTTTTGTGCAATTTGCACAACAACCTATAATAAGGAAAGGGAACGATTATGAAAACATTAAACTACGAAGTTCTTAAGGAAAGCGGCTATTCCGGCTACATTTTGAAAGATGCTCCGGAAAAGGTCATGCAGTTTGGAGAAGGAAATTTCCTTCGTGCTTTTGTCGATTATTGGTTTGATATCTCAAACGAGAAAGCCGGATTCAACGGCAAAATCGTTCTTGTACAGCCCATCGGAAACGGTCTCACATCTCTCATCAACGCACAGGAGGGTCTTTATACGCTTTATCTTCGCGGACGCGAAAAGGGCGAAAAGGTTGACAAAAAGAGAGTCATTTCGTCTGTTTCGCGCTGCCTTAACCCTTATACCGAAGACGGCTTCAGCGATATGATGCGTCTTGCGGTATCCGACGATCTCGAATATATAGTTTCAAATACAACGGAGGCGGGAATTGCATACGATCCCGCATGCAATAAGGATGACAGACCTGCATCCTCTTTCCCCGGAAAGCTTACCCAGGTGCTTTATGAAAGATTCCTTGCAAATAAGCCCGGCGTTGTAATTCTTTCATGCGAGCTCATCGACAACAACGGCAAAGAGCTCCTCGCCTGCGTAAACAAATATATCGCGCAGTGGAACCTGGGCGATGAATTCAAAAATTATGTAAGCCGCGACTGTCTCTTCTGCTCGACGCTCGTTGACAGAATCGTTCCCGGCCGCATAAGAGATGCGGAAGAAGTAAAGCGTCTCGAAGAAGAAAACGGATATCACGACGAGCTTATCGACGTCGGCGAAATTTTTGGCGTCTGGAACATCGAAGGCCCTGCATGGCTTTCGGAAAAGCTTCCTTTTGAACGTGCAAAAGTAAACTGCATAGTCGTTCCCGATGTCACACCTTACAAGAAGCGCAAGGTTCGCATTTTAAACGGCGCACATACGGGATTTGTTCCCGGCGCATATCTTGCCGGCTTTGACATTGTGCGTGACTGCATGCACGACGAAAATGTAAAGGGCTTCATGAACAAGATGCTTTATGATGAAGTAATCCCCACTCTCCCTCTTGACAAGAAGGATTTGTATGATTTTGCGGAAGCCGTACAGGATCGTTTCAACAATCCTTTCGTAAACCATGAGCTTCTCAGCATTACACTCAATTCCACATCCAAGTGGCTTGCAAGAAACTATCCGAGCTTTATAGAATATGTCGAGACAAAGCATGAGCTTCCGAAATGCCTTGCAATGAGCTTTGCACTTCTTATAGCTCATTATTCTTCCGATATACAGGATCTTGACGACACGGGTCTTAAGTGCCGCCGTCCTCTCGGAAATACATATTATGTAAAGGACGACCGTTTTATCCTCGAATTCTATTATGAAAGAAGAAATGCATCCGTTAAAACTCTTGTTCATGACGTTATGTCGAATACCGCTTTCTGGGGAAGAGACTTAGGGACGGTTCCGGGATTTGAATATGCAACAATCAAAAATCTCGAATTCATCCGTCAGAACGGAGCCATGGAAGCATTCAAGAGCTGCTTAAGCTGACACTTGTCCTTTTATATCGATAAGGAGACCGAACAAAATGGAAAATCTTTATTTTGCCTTTAATGCCATTGCGCCTATTCTGATCCAGGTATATCTCGGATATATACTCGCGCGCATTGGATTTTTGAAAGAAGATTTCCTCAAAAATGCAAACTCATTCGTATTTAAGATTGCGCTGCCCTGTCTCCTTTTTGTAAACGTTTATTCAATCGGTTCGTTGACAGAGATTAATTTCTCACTTGTTCTTTATTGCATCGGCTTTGTAACGCTGCTCTTTGCCGCAGGCTTTGTTTTTGTAAAGTTTGCAATACCGAAGGATTCTCAGAAGGGAGTCATCCTTCAATGCATTTTTCGGTCAAACTTTGCAATAATCGGAATTCCGCTTGCCGAGTCTCTCGGAAGCGCCGCGGCAAAGGGGGCTGCAGCCGTATTGTCGGCATTTACCATTCCCTTATACAATATTTTGTCCGTATTTGCTTTGTCGATTTGGTCGTGTGAATCGGGCAGCGGCAAAAAAAAGATACGCTCGATAATTCATTCAATCCTTACCAATCCGCTTATAATCGGCGTTCTCGCGGGAGTTTTGGCCTTATTTGTGCGTTCGCTCGGATTTGGCTTTACTTTAAAAGGAAATCTTCCGTTTTTGTATACGTCAATCGAAAGTATTTCAAAGGTTGCCACTCCTCTCGCACTCATTGTGCTCGGCGGACGCTTTGATTTAAAGACAGCTCGCGGAAGCTTAAGGGAAATCGTTGCAGGTGTTCTTTCAAGAACGGTAATTTCTCCGTTTTTGGCAATATTTTTGGCGGTAATATTATCAAAATATACAAGCTTTTTTACATTTACTATAACCGAATATCCTTCGATAATCGCATTATTCGGTACACCCGTCGCCGTTTCAAGTGCAGTTATGGCGGACGAAATGAAAAACGACGGACTCCTTGCAGCACAGCTTGTTGTATGGACAAGTATCGTTTCAATTGTTACAATATATATAACCATCGTAATCATGAGGGCTTTCGGCCTCCTTTGATTAAGATTTATGCAGGCATAAAAAGCCGTGATACAAATTTATTTAATATGTATAAAAATGCAAAATTATGCATTTTTTATAAAATTAAGAGAGGAGTTTTCTTATGGGAAAGAAACTAAAAACCGTATTTGCGCTTCTTCTTTGCCTTTTTACGGCAATCGGAATAACGAGCGCAATTAAGGGCAGCATTACCTATGCCGCAGACGGAGAATTCGTATTTAACCCTGCCGACATTGATGCCGCGGGAGTTGCGGACAAACAGGCAATACCGTCCGGCACATCCTATGTAACAAGCTACTTTAAAGCAAACGGAACAATGACATACCGTACCAAAAACGATGCGATTTTTGCAATCGAAATAGGAAAAGCAAGCACCGGCAGCATGTCATTTACAACTGGAGGCAATTCCGATGTGGCATTATCCGTTGCTTCAACGGGAAGCACAAACGTTTCCGCCTTTGCATTGACTGACGAAAGCGGAAATACAATCGCAAACAACGAAGGAGTCACAACCTGCTCCGGTACCGGAAAAACAATTGTTTCTTATACAGGGCTTCCCGCAGGAACATATTATGTAATATCCCCTTATCATGCGGACTATAACCGCGGTGTACGTCTTCTCGGCATCACCGTCAACGATTATTCCGCAGGCGCACGTGCACCGCGCGCACTCTGGAAAGATGTTGCGGCACCCGTAATCACGGGCCTCACAACCGAAAACGGCACAATAACCGTAAATTTTGACATGGTTATAGGCTATGACGGTGCAGATAACGTATCTGTCGACATGTTGTCAAGCAAGGGAAAAACAGTCGACACACTTGTTTGCGCAATCGACGGAGACAAGGGAAATCTTGTTTTCACACCGCCCGCAACGGACACATACTCATTCAGACTTTATGCCATCCGTGAGGGTGAGTCTAAGATGATGACGATGAGCGACACAATCGACTTCATTCTTCCACTTGAATCGACAAATGTTTTGTCGGCAACAAGCGCCGGAAACGGTACGGCAAGCATAGCTTACCTTAAAACTCCCGAAGCCACCGCCTATGACATTTATTACAGAGTAACAGGCGACACTGAGTGGACTTACGGCACGACTTCAACTGAGCTCACAGGAACGATTAAGGGACTTAACGTCGGAACAAAATACGATTTTGCGATCAAATCAAAGAGAAATGATGAAATTGCGGATTTCGGTGAAATTTTATCCGCAACGATGACTGAAGATCCCCGCCGTGCATGGGCATTTTCCGCATTTGGAACGGGTGTTGACACAAAGAACAATTACTACTCCGGCAGCGCAAACGAAGGCGACGGATCGGTCAGAATATGCTCTCTCGACAGCAAGGGAAAATTGCAGCCTTCTTCTACGGACGGACTTGCCTTTTATTACACGACAATAAATGCCGCAACCGAGAACTTTGTGCTCGAAGGCAAAATCCATGTAAATTCCTGGAAATATACAAACGGCCAGGACGGCTTCGGACTTATGGCCTGTGATGCCGTTGCCGAAAACGGCAATGGAGCAGTATTCTGGAACAATTCCTACATGATAACCGGTACAAAGGTTGTTTATTATTTTGACACGGAAACCGGCGAACTCATGCCCTCAAGCGCAGGAGACACAACAAAGAGCGTTCAGATGAAGCTCGGACTCGGTGCGCAGGAAAAAATCGGCGTTACCAAATATTTAATCGACAAAGGCCTTGTTAATACAACAAATTTTGCGACAAACATTTTTAAGTCCACAATGTCAACGCTCGAAACAACCGGTAAAGTTTATTTGAAGGGCAATATCATAGGAAACGTATCCAACCCTTCGGATGAACTCGGAACTTACAAAGAGCTTACGGATTTTACGTTCCGCCTCACAAGAAACAACACAGGTTATATTCTTACCTATATCGATGAGCAGGGCAATGAATCTTCAAAGCTTTATTATGACCTTAACCGCGAAAACTTGACCGGAATCGATGAGGAGAACATTTATGTAGGCTTCTTTGCTTCAAGAACGTTTGACATAACGGTTTCAGATATCAAGCTCACGACTTCCGATCCCAAAACGGATGCTCCCGCAGAGGGCAGAGAAATTACCTATTATAAGACACAAATAAAGGGAATTTCGGCACAGGCTGTCGGCTCTCCCGATTATACATTCATTTTCTACGCAAACTCTGATGGCACACTTAAGCTTACAAACCGTGCAACCAAGGAAGTTATCGTTGAAAATGCCGCAGTAACCAAAGGTGAATATTTAAAGATTCCCACAACACTCTCAAAAGGTGTAAACGGCCTCATAATGGAATTCACTCCCACCGAAGGCTTTAAGCCCGACGGCGAATATTCCGCATTTGACGATTACAGCACAAAGACGGAAACCTTTGAGGTTGACTATGAACCTCTTTCGGGTGACATAATTTATGTATCTCCCGACGGAAGTGCCTACGGCAAGGGCACAAAGAAGTCGCCCTTAAGCTTGCAGGCAGCGCTCTCCTATGCACATGCGGGACAGACAATCTATCTTGCGGGCGGCACATACAATATGGAATCAAAAATAAACGTCGGACGCGGTCAGGGCGGCACTGAAGGCAACATGATTTATGTTCTTCCCGATCCCACCGCAACCGAAAGACCCGTTCTCGATTTCGGAAGTTATTATGCGGGAATAGTAATCGGCGGCGACTATTGGTATCTTGCGGGATTTGATGTAACAAACTCCGGCCCTTCTCAAAAGGGACTTCAAATCTCGGGAAATCATTGCGTTGTTGACAATGTAAACGCATATAACAACGGAAATACCGGTATTCAGATTTCAAGACTCAATTCGCTAGACACATCAGCTTATTGGCCGACCTACAACCTCATCTTAAATTGCACGTCTCATGACAATGCAGACCCGGGCTACGAGGACGCAGACGGCTTTGCATGCAAGCTCACAACCGGTGTGGGCAACGTATTTGACGGATGTATCGCTTATTGCAACGCCGACGACGGCTGGGATCTTTATGCAAAGACAGAAACAGGCTCAATCGGAAGCGTTGTTATAAAGAACTGTATCGCATACAGAAACGGATATCTTTCGGACGGCACAATAGCCGGCAACGGAAACGGCTTTAAGCTTGGCGGTTCAAGTATCTCGGGATATCACGAACTCATAAATTGCATTGCTTACGACAATAAGACAAAGGGCATCGATTCGAACAACTGTCCCGATGTTCAGGTAACAAACTGCACAAGCTTCAACAACCACAGCTACAACGTTGCATTTTATACAAAGGATGCCCAGAATACGGATTATTCCGCAAACGGAATAATTTCGTTTAGGAATGACTCGGGTACGGT
Organism: Lachnospiraceae bacterium; assembly: GCA_963649295.1. Taxonomy (GTDB): domain Bacteria; phylum Bacillota; class Clostridia; order Lachnospirales; family Lachnospiraceae; genus RGIG3528. Next base: position 25,140 of record CAVJHK010000003.1, read on the forward strand.
CGACAACATCGACTTAAAGGGCACACAGGTTGAAGCAAAGGTTTACGGCGAGACAAATTATTATTGGCCGAACGGCAACACAAAGAGCGTAAAAGCTTCCGAAAGCTGGTTCGTAAGCCTTGATACAAGCATTGCTCCCACAAGAAATGAAGACGGAAGGATTATGATGAACGGTCTTCTCACGCTTACGGACAAAGCGCCCGCAGACGCAGGTGCACGTCTTGAAGGAGCAAGTGCGATGTCTATTGACTTTGACGATCCCGCGCGCATTGAAGCACTTAAGAATTTTGAAGCACAGGGAAGCACATCGGATAGCGGCGCAGGTTCTGATGTGTCAGTTACAAGTACTCCTACACCTGTTGCTTTCATACCTGAAGGTGACGATACTCCAACTCCTGAAGCACCCACTCCCGAAACTCCCGCAGAGTCAGAAGAGAGTGAGGAATCAGGCTCATCTCCCGCAGTAATTATTATATTGATAGCGGTATTTGCGGCTATAGTAGGCGGAATTTTCGCATATATGAGAAGCAAAAAAATAAAATAGCCTGTAAGAATCCTTTCTTAAAAGAGCCCGGGTTAAGCTTTATGCTCCCGGGCTTTTTATTTATTTGCAAATCTCACTTATTGACATAACACTTTTATAACTTACAAATCTCAATTATTGACAAAACACTTTTATAACTTACAAATCACGATTGTTGACAAAACGCTTTCCAAAATGTATCATTTGTATAACAATTTTCCGAGGTGACGCAATATGGATAAATTTTCCGCATTTGATTTTGACATGTCCGAAAACGCAAATTATGATAATCCGGATTTTCCGTCCGAAGTAAAAAAAATCAAGCTTTCGTTCTATCCCGATTTTGTGACAATGAACTCCTGGCACAACGAAACGGAATTTGTTTATATTTTAAGCGGTGAGCTCACCTATGTGATAGACGGCACACACGTTTCTCTCACCGAAAATACGGGACTTTTTATAAACAGCCACAGGATGAATTATGCTTTTAATGCACAAAAAAACGAATGCACATACATTCGCATCCTTTTAAATCCGTCACTGCTTTCCGCAAGTCCGATGTTTTATTCAAATTATGTCAAGCCTTTTACGGGAGCATCGGGATGCGATTTTCAATACCTCACATCCGAAACCGAATGGCAGGCAGAAATTTTGACAACAATAAAACAAATATACGAAAGCAAAAACGATTCATGGAATTATTTTGCGATTCAAATTTTATATATGCGCATGTTTGAGCTGCTTTACTTTAATGTAGCACCACCAGCCATGCTGAATGCCCAGAGAACAACAAACATATATACGTTAAAAATCGTACTTTTGTATATCCATGAGCATTTTAAAGAGAAAATCACTTTGGAACAAATATCGGACGCAGGCGGATGCGGAAAAAGCAAGTGTTCCGAGCTTTTTAAAGATTTTTTGAACACTTCTCCGATAAATTATCTTACAAAGTACCGTCTTACGCGCGCGCTTTACCTTTTAAAAAACACAAACGAAACGGTTTCTGCAATTTCGGAGCTCACGGGATTTGCGGGAACAAGCTATTTCTGCGAAACCTTTAAAAAATCATACGGGATTTCGCCGGCAGAATACAGAAGCTTGGCCTTCTGAGAAAGCCCCGCAAAAAGCACAAAAAAAGGCAAAATACTAAAAAACATACAAAAAAAACGGATGTACAGGCTATTTTAACCTATACATCCGTTTTGCGTTTTCATATGTAATATTTTCAACCGTTTCCGTATCGATTTTCTTTAATGCGGCGATTTCATCAACAACAAACTTAAGTTTTCCGGAATCGTTTCTTTTTCCCCTAAAGGGCTCGGGCGAAAGATAGGGACTGTCCGTCTCAAGCAATATCGACCGAAGCGGAATGTCTAAAACAACCTCTTTTAATTTTCTTCCGTTTTTGAATGTGCATACACCGCCCACTCCGATATAAAATCCCATTTTGATATATTCTCTTGCGAGTTCCTTTTCGTAAGAAAAACAATGTATTACACCGGGGCATTCATATAAATTTTTATGTGTACCGATATTGTCTTTTAGCATCTCATGATATTCTGACAAAATATCAAACGTGTCATGTGCCGCGTCTCTTGAATGAATTATTACGGGCTTATTTGTATCAAATGCAAGCTTTAACTGGTGCTTAAAGCATTCCTTTTGAATACTCTCATCAACACACTCTCCCGCATAATCAAGCCCAATTTCACCGATTGCGACGCATTTGGGATCGGAAGTCATATCACGTAACACATCATAATCTTTATCCGTCATCTTGTCGGAGTCATCCGGATGTGTGCCGACAGCCGCATAAACAAAATCCCATTTGTGTGCGAGGTTAAGAGACTCACGGCTCCCTCTCATATTTGCGCCGACATTTATTACAATTCCGACATTTTGCGATATGAGCCCCGATAGCACTTCGTCACGATCCGAATCGAACTTTTCGTCATCATAATGCGCATGTGTTTCAAATATCATACGAAGTTATTCTCCTTCGATTATTCCGAGTGTCACTATTCCGGCAATTACAAGGAAAATAAACAGGTATTGCATTTTGGTGAGCTTCTCTTTTAAGAATATACGTGACAAAATAAGCGAAACAACACATACAGACGAAATAATGGGAGCCGCAATCGCACCGTTTCCGCTCATTGCATATACATATGTAAATTGTCCCGCAGTTTCAAATACAGCAGCAAGTCCTTTGTCACGCTGCTTCGGAAGTTCAAACCTAACCTTTTTGATTTTAAGGAAGATAAAGAGAATAATCGCAAAAATTGCAAACGTAATCTCATAGCTTGTATTTGCAACTTCTTCAAGTGTTTCCTCCGTAACGCCCACAAGCGGAGTCGTTGCAACATCGTCAAGATAAAAAGCATCAAGAAAAGACCCTACGGCATCAAGAATTGCATACATAAAGGGCATCGAAAATGCGACCACTGCCATTTTGGGGCCCAGAATCTTTTTTCTGTCCGTTTTTCCGTTGTTGTCAAGAAAGCCTACGCCCAAAATACCGATAACAATCAATATTATTGAGATAATGCTGCCGACTCCGAGCACCTCGTGCAAAAATATCACGCAAAGCACGGAGCATAAGGCTCCCGACGTATTTTCAATAGGATCCGAAATCGATTCCTCAATAAAACGCATTCCAAAAAACGACAGCGTCATCGAACCGATATAAAGCATTGAAACGGGCAAATATCTGATTAAATTTACGGGATCGTATCCTATGTCTTGTGTCAGAAGCGTAAATATGGCATGAAGTCCCATAACGGCACCCACGCATATGCTTATTTTGAGATGAGCATATTTTTCGTCCGGTCTTGCGCCCTTTTTATAAAAAAGTTCGGCAAGTCCCCAAAGCACAGTTGTTACAATCGTAAATAAAAACCACATTAATGTGTCCTCCAAATATGTTTGCTTGTAAAAAGCCTTTTGCGGCATCACGCGCCGCAAGCGCTTTTCCCGTGAATTATAACAGAAGATAAGCAACTGTCAAGAAAAATCACCTTATAGCCCTTATCTGTCATTTAACAACAATTCTCTCATCATCACCGCCGTTATTTTTTATAATCCGTAATTCACTTTCAACTGTTGAAAAAATCTGTCTGATCTCCGTATTTTTTATTTTATCTGTCGCGGCATATACCTGTGAAACCGTTTGCAGCTTTTTGCCTGACGCAGGATTTGAAAGCGCAATTCCGATCATCTCATCCTTGATTCTTTTTGAAATCGTTTTAATTGTATCAATATTTACGTCAACCAACAGCACCACAAAAGCATCACCGCCATAGCGGTAAATTCCTCCGGCATCAACGATAATACGCTTTACGATTTGAGCGAGCGTCTTTAAATATCTGTCTCCCTGCAAATGTCCGTAAATATCGTTAACCTCCTTCAGATAATCCATATCGATAATGCCAATACACGTCATTTTGTCATTTTCATCCGCATTTTTTTGCAAAAGCTTATAATCCTTTTCGAGCTTATAGCGGTTGCCCACACCTGTAAGTGAGTCCGTGTCAAGCATTTTTTGATTTTTTTCCTGTTCCTCCGCCTCTTTTTTTAGTTCAATCTTATAATCTATCGTTGTCGCCCTGTCCTTTTTGGTTTCAAAGCATAATTTATGACAAAGCATAATATATTCTTTTTCAGCCTTTTTCAGAGCCTCGTTATCTCCGATTGCTTCAAAATATCTGAGTCTGAATTCCTCTATTTTTACCTGAATATCCGTTTCAATCATATCCTCCGGAAGAGAATTAAATTCTTTGTCCATATTGTCAAGGATTCGCCGAAGCACATCAAAATCGTTAAGCTCAAGTGCAATATTTCCGAGCCTTTCAATACTGTCCCAGTTATTAAAGCAGTCTTTTTGGCCGAGCGTCATGTCAACAAGCGCATTAAAATGTTCGCGTACATATGCTTCCTTTCCCGTTTTCATAAAAAGCTCGCTTTGTATCGAAAGAAAAAAGAATCGCAAAGAAGCCGTTTCGCTTTTATTTGCATAAGCCGACGCATCATTTAAATGCATTTCGGCTTTTTCGTAATCATTAAGCGCAATATATTCAACACACAGATTTAAATTTGTCTTAAATAAAAGCAAATCAATATTTTTAGCCTCCGATGCACTCGCATTTTTGTACTCCTTCAAAGAAAGAGCATAATATTTGACTGCATTTATATGGTCTTCAAGCCGCATATATTCCGTACCGATATTGTTATATAATTTTCCGCTTACAAGATAAAGATTATTTGCCACAGCAACAGAAAGCCCCGAAAGATAATGATCAAGTGCCATAAGCTCGTTGCAGGTTGCGCTGTAAATTGCGCCCGTTAAATTTTGCAAATCACAATAAAGCTGTGCATCGCTGTCGGGACTCACCTGTGTTTCGGCACGTTTGGCAAGTGTGAGTGCATTTTCGTATTCACCGTTTCCGAGAAGCTTTATGCCCTCCGCATAACATTCACGGCCAAAGGAGCTCTGATCATCCGAGATATTTAAAGAGATATTTTGAATTCCGTCTATAAGAACACTAAAATTTTGGGTATCCATCGGACGATAAAAAAAGTATCCTTGAATAACCTCACAGCCCGCTTCCTTTAAAATATCAAGCTGATAAGTATTTTCAACGCCTTCGGCAATAAGTCCGAGCTTTAGGTCATGCGCCATTTTTATTACCGAATCAATAATTCTTGTCCCTTTTTCCTTGTTTTTTTCGTTCAAATCAAAAAATGCCATATCAAGCTTTAGGACGTCGGCATCAATATCCTTAAGAATATTGAGCGCAGAATATCCGCTCCCAAAATCGTCTATCAAAATCTTGAATCCAAAAGCCTTTAATTTTGAAATGGAATCCGTAATCAGATTATTGTCACTTACAAATGCCGATTCGGTAATTTCTATATGAATATATTGGGGTTCAATATCATATTCCTTTGACAGATCCGTCATTGCTTTATAGACATCGATTTTATACAAATCCTCGCGTGATACGTTTATTGAAATCGGTACCGTCACTTTTCCCGCTTTTTTTCTTTGGGACTGAAACTTAAAAACACATTCCCAGAGATATCTGTCAAGAACGGTTATAAGCTTTTTTTGTTCCAAAACGGGAATAAATGCGCCGGGTGAAATAAAATTTCCGTCATGATTCCATCTGACAAGTGCCTCCGCACCCACAATATTATTTTCCGATACAGAGAACTGAGGATGCAGATAAATCACAAATTCGTTGTTTTCAATATATTTTTGAAGACTTTCTTTTGTAAAATCATATAAAAATTCCATAATCGCATCCTCCTGCCATAAAATGACTATAGGGCCAAAATTTTTAATCTTTTGACCCTGTATCCATTAATCTTATTTTGCAATATCACTTCCGAAATACTTTATCGAAATTTCCGAAAGCGTGCCGTCCGCACGCAGTTCTTCTATTGCTTTGTTTATTGTGATTTTAAGTGTTTCCGAATTTTCGCCCTTAGGCATCGGTATCGCAACCTGTGACGCCGTATCCGTCAATGCCGCAATCTTTAAATCGGCTTCCGGATGTTCCTTTATATAATCGTAAAACGTTACTTCCGCATTTAGTGTCGCATCGATTCTTCCCGCAAGGAGAAGCTCGATTGTCTGGTTGAGATCGTCAACGCCGAGTGCCGTTGCGCCATAGCTTTCGGCAAGCATTGCATACGTACTCGAAATCGTATTTGCCGTTGTCTTTCCTTTTAAATCATCAAAAGTCTTTATCGAATCATCGTCACCGCGTACAATGATTGCCGTTCTTATATATCCGTAGGGCTCCGAAAAATCATACTTTTGTGCCCTTTCTTCGGTAATCTCAACGCCGTTTGCCATAATATCATAGCGTCCGGCTTCAAGACCTGCCAAAATTCCGTCCCATTCCCCTTCAACAAATTCCGCTTCCACACCGAGCTTTTCCGCAATTTTCTCGGCTACCTCTATGTCAAATCCGACAAGTTTATCATTTTCGTCATGATATGTCCAGGGTGCCCATGTGCCCTCGGTCGCAATCACGATTTTTCCCTCATCCTGAATACGGGTTAACATATCGCTTTCCGTTTTACCGCATCCGCACATCGTAAAAACGGAAACACCTGCCAAAAAGTAACCGATTAAAGCCTTAATCTTTTTCATATAAAATCTCCTTTTAAATTTATTTTATCAGGACTCCAAGTGTTTTAAGAAATTTCTTATTCTCTCGTCGTCCGGATTTTCAAAAAATTCTTTTGAACCCATATCCTTCAAAATTTCGCCGTTTTCCATAAATACGACTCTGTTTGACACATTTTTTGCAAAATGTATTTCGTGAGTCACAATAACCATCGTTATCCCGTCGGATGCCAGATCTTTTATTACCGAAAGCACCTCGCCGATAAGCTCGGGATCGAGTGCCGACGTGGGCTCATCAAAATATATTATTTCGGGATTTGTGACAAGTGCTCTCGCAATTCCCACACGCTGCTGCTGACCGCCCGACAGACTTTCGGGATAATAATCCGTTCTGTCCGAAAGTCCCACGCGGGAAAGTGCTTTTTTCGCCCTGTCAACAGCTTCCGCCTTTGGCATTTTTCGAGCCGTTATAAGCCCTTCCGTAACATTTTCCAGCGCCGTTTTGTTCAAAAAAAGGTTATACGATTGAAAAACAAAGCCCGTATGCATGCGCACATATGCAATATCTTTTTTTGAAATCGTATGAAGAGAATATTCCTTATTGTCAAACTTAATTGTCCCCGTGTCCGCTCTTTCAAAAAAATTCATGCATCTGAGAAGCGTTGTTTTCCCTGAGCCTGAAGGCCCGAGCACACTAATCACGTCGCCTTTGTTTATCGATAAATTTGCCCCTTTGAGGCAAAGATTGTCACCGTATTTTTTTGTAATATTTTTAAATTCCGTCATTCGGTATCCTATCTTTTTTTATAAGCCGAAAGCTTTTTTTCGCAAACACTTTGGATCCGGGTAAGCACCGTACAGAAAATGAGATATATAAATGCGACCTCCAGATAAAGAGCAAAAGGCTCATATGTCCTTGCAACAATGCGCTGGGCGCACATAAACATTTCGGCAACTGTAATATTTGCGGCAAGCGACGTGTCCTTTACAAGTCCGATAAGCGAATTCGAAAGCGGCGGGAAAGCCGTTCTGAATGCCTGCGGAAGCACAATACGCCGCATAATCTGAAAATAATTCATGCCGACCGAATATCCCGCTTCAATCTGTCCGTGGCTAACGGATTCTATTGCTGCCCTCATCGTTTCCGAATCATATGCCCCGACACTTATCGAAAAAACGATTATTGCCGCAGGTATCGGATTAATCAAAATTCCGAGCCTCGGAAGTCCGTAAAATATAACATAAAGCTGGACAAGCAGCGGCGTGCCCCTTATTATCCATACATAAAAGCGGCAAAACTGCTTAAGCACAGGCACCTGCGCCACTTCGATCATTGCCACCAAAAGAGCAATAACCATTCCGATTGCAAATGAAACAATTGTAAGCGGAATGGTTATTTTAATTCCGGGCACAAGTATCTTCAAAAAAGAATCGGCTAATATGTTTAAAAGTCTCTCCGACATAAAATCCCCTTTTGATAAATGTGCTTTGACTGTGTTATTTTATTTTGACAAAAGTTCGTCGATTGCGTGAGCTGCCGTCTTGCCGGCTCCCATTGCGGATATAACGGTTGCTGCGCCCGTAACCGCATCACCGCCCGCATAAACGTTCTCTCTTGATGTGAGGCCGTCTTCGTTTACGATGATTCCGCCGTGCTTGTTTACTTCAAGTCCCTTTGTTGTGGATTTGATAAGCGGATTAGGTGATGTTCCGATAGACATTACAACCGTGTCAACATCAAGAACAAAATCGCTGTCCGGTATCGCAACAGGTCTTCTTCTGCCGCTTGCGTCGGGCTCGCCGAGTTCCATCTTTACGCACTTGATGCCTGTTACAAAGCCGTTCTTCTCGTCACGCGGATTTTCGGGATTGTTATATCCGAGAATTTCTGTGGGGTTGCAAAGAAGCCTGAAATCGATGCCCTCTTCTTCGGCATGCTCAACCTCTTCACGTCTTGCGGGAAGCTCTTCCATGGAACGACGGTAAATAATATAAACCTTTTCGGCACCGAGTCTGAGTGCGGTTCTTGCCGCATCCATCGCAACGTTTCCGCCGCCGACAACAGCAACACGTCCGCCCTTCATAATAGGTGTAACGGGCTCTTTCTCATATGCTTTCATGAGATTGCTTCTTGTTAAAAATTCGTTTGCGGAATAAACGCCCTTAAGCGACTCTCCCGGAATTCCCATGAAATTCGGAAGTCCGGCACCCGAACCTACAAATACTGCTTCATATCCCATTTCAAAAAGCTCGTCGATTGTAAGTGTCTTTCCTATTACAACGTTTGTTTCGACATCAACGCCGAGTTCCTTTAATGTTTCAACTTCCTTTGCAACTATCTTCTTGGGAAGACGGAATTCGGGAATTCCGTATACAAGAACGCCGCCTGCCGTATGAAGTGCTTCATAAACCGTTACGTTATATCCCTTCTTTGCAAGATCGCCGGCGCATGTAAGTCCTGACGGACCCGAGCCAACAACCGCAACCTTGTGTCCGTTTGATTCGGGACGAACGGCATGTGCCGTATTGTGATCGTTATGCCAATCGGCAACAAATCTTTCAAGTCTTCCTATTCCTACGGGCTGACCCTTTATGCCTCTTACACACTTGCTCTCGCATTGTGTTTCCTGAGGGCAGACACGTCCGCAGACAGCCGGAAGGCTGGATGTTTTTGTAATAATTTCATATGCGCCTTCAAAGTCACATTCCTTAATCTTTGAAATAAATTCCGGAATATGGATATTTACGGGACATCCCGATACGCAGGGCATATTTTTGCAATTTAAGCATCTTGCGGCTTCATCAAGTGCAATATCTTTTGTATATCCCATTGCCACTTCGTTAAAGTTGTGTGCACGTACACTTGCTTCCTGAGTCGGCATCGGGTTCTTTTCAAGTTTCATATTTGCCATTTTATTTTACCTCTTTACAAATTAATCAACTGCCTTAGCCTTTAAAAGGTTGCATACATGCTCATGCTCTTTTCTTTCAAAGTCAACATACATGCGTCCTCTTGACATTGCTTCATCAAAATCAACTTCATAGCCGTTAAAATCGGGTCCGTCAACGCAGGCAAATTTTGTAACCTTTTTGCCGTCCTGCTCAAGCGTAAGTCTGCATCCGCCGCACATTCCCGTGCCGTCTATCATAATGGGGTTCATCGAAACCGTAACGGGTACGTTAAACGGCTTTGCGGTTGCAACAACAAACTTCATCATGATGATAGGACCTATTGTAATTATCATATCAAATTTTTCGCCGGCATCCAAAAATTCCTTTAAGGGAAGTGTAACGTTGCCGCTTCTTGCATATGAACCGTCATCCGTCATAACGGTAAGCGAATCGGAGCATGCCTTAAATTCGTCTTCAAGAATCAAAAGATCCTTGTTTCTGAAGCCGATTATACTTGTAACCCGTGCTCCAAGCTTATGAAATTCCTCGGCAATCGGAAGTGCAATTGCGCATCCCACACCGCCGCCTACAATACATACGTTTTTGATTCCTTCGGTATGAGTTGCGACACCCAAAGGTCCGACAAAATCCTGAATGTATTCGCCTTCGTTTTTGTGATTTAAAAGTTCCGTTGTTGCGCCGACAATCTGGAAAATAATCTTAACCGTTCCGTCTGTGGGATTTGTTCCCGCAACCGTAAGCGGAATACGCTCTCCCGTCTCGTCAACCCTCAAGATAATAAACTGTCCGGGCTTTGCCTTCTTTGCCACAAGCGGAGCTTCTATCTCCATCTGTGTGACCGTAGGATTCAAAATTCTTTTTCTTACAATCTTGTACATTTTCTTTCCTTTCCTTATAAAATAAGATTTAAAGGTTGTTTTGCTTTAGTCATCCAATATAACGGATAACCGCAATAATCGGTTTTTATTATATCACTTATGTCAACAAATGCACCCATGATTTGTTAAAATTAAAACAAATTTAATAAGATACAGGTCCTAAAAAATCCCGCTTTCAGTGTAAGCTTACTTACACGAAAATTTTTAACTGATTTGCAGCATTATAAGAGTGCAAAGAAACTTAAGCAATCCATGTATCGTCACAAATAAAAGGTGTATGCCGATATTGCAAGCATACACCAAATTCCAAAAAGTTATGTATATCAGCTGTTTAATTCAAACTCTGCGAGATTGTTTTTGTGTAAGATCCGTGTGGCGAAAAAGAAGCATGATTGTCCGGCAATATTTATGATTTCTGCCATCCAGTTCATGTAAGCCTTGTCAAAATCCTTTGTGGAAAGATATCCCATACACAAAAGCAAAATAAATGCAGCGATAAGTAATACAACCGCAGCCGGCTTTTTCATTTTGACTGCAATATATGATAGTCCGCCGTTTATGCATCCAAGTCCCGCAATCATGCATACGACAAAAATCATTGTGCCGGAAAAGAGCACAGGTGCCGTACTCATCACCGTCACGTGTGATTCCTGTTTATGCACAAGCATCGCGATTATTGCGATTCCCGCAAGCAAAAAGCCTATCGACTGAACCGGAAAAAACATTTGGTTAAGCTTATCAAAATCACAGATTTTAAGTGCGTAAAGAAGCTTATAAAGAGCTTTGAGCGTTCCTGCCGCAATTATGTCTATCGTACCCGCCGAAAAAAGTGCAAATGCGCCCTTTGACATTTTGTAATATAAATCACGCTGCAAAATTATCGCCGTAACCGCAAAGAGTACAACGGGTATCAAATCCACAAGCGACATCACAACAGAGTATTCTTTCATAACGTCCTCCGCACTAATTTTTCTTTGCATCTTTATTTAAGTGATAAATCGGAATAAGCGGAATAATAATCGGAGTTTTGTCCGCATATGCATGATATTCGGCATTGTCCGCATATCTCTTCATCTGACGTTTTTCAAGTCTCTGCGCTCCGTTAAACATAATATAAACAATGCAGACATATGCGACAATAACCATGATCCACTGTCCCGCACCCGTCAAAATGTCAAGCGACGAAACGGTAATTCCGGTCCAGAAAAGAATTTCCCCAAAATAGTTCGGGCATCTTACGATTTTGTATAAGCCTTCCTTTGCAACCATATCGGGTCTTTTTTTCTTTTGTGCGGACTTTTCGCGATCCGCTTCCGACTCAATAATAATCGCAATAAGACATATTATGATTCCGACCCATACGAGTGTGCCTGTTTCTGCCCCGTTATAAAGTCTGAAAAACACACCTGATGTCTGTGCGGTATAAAGCACGGAAACCCCGAGCCACATTACAATTTTTACGAATATCGGCATTTTGTCGCCGCTTCCGACCACTTCCGTAAGCGTCTTTCTGTATGCCGCATTTTTGATTTCGCGGACAAGCAAAAAGCCCGAAAGTCTGAAGCCGTAAATTATAAAGAGCGCCGAAAGTATATAATGAGGCAACTGCATTCCCGGGAATATTCCGGCAATTCCCATAACGATAAGTGCAATTCCGATTCCCGCAACCGAAAGTCCGTATCCTACCGAAAGGAAATAAACATATTTATAAAAGCCTTCGGAAGAAAGGATAAGGCTCACGATAAACAATATCAAGAGTAAATTAAAGCCCATTTTAATTCTCCTTTCCGAAGCACTTCTTTATGTAAGCTGCAAAGCTTGCGTCGCCCGTCTTGTCCTTGCCCACAAGGTTATGCGACAAAGTCCACTTTGAAAAAAGAATGATATCGTGCTTTCCTGCCTTTTTGATCTTGGGAAGATTTGCGAGTATTCCGAAAAGCCAAATCGGCGCCCACTTAATCTTAAGAGGCTTTCCCGCCGCATCAAAGCAAAGCTTTGCCATTTCTGTATAAGAATAGGTTTCCTTGCCTCCGACCTCATAAATCTTATTTTCGTCATCAATGTGCTTAACAATAAAATCGGCAAAATCGGGACAGTCAACAACATTTGCCTTGACATCGCCATAGCCCTTTAAGAGCTGCATTTCGCCCTTTTCGACATAAGGACGAAAAACCTTTACGATATCATAAAAATATCCGGTAGGTCTGTGAATAACATATGGAATTCCGCTCTTTATAAGCTCTTCCTCAAACATATGCTTTGCGTCAAGCATCGGAACCTTCTTTGCTTCCGGATCCTCGCACGAAATAACCGAAATATAAACAAATTTTTTGATTCCCGCACGCTTTGCCTCGTTTAAAAGGTTCAGATTTCCGCGATAATCGATGTCGTATGACGTAACGCGGGTCGATGCCCCCGTAAGTCCCATTGTCGTGATTACGGCCTCCGCACCGTCGCAAAGTCCCTTAAGGCTTTCGGGATTTGTAGCGTCGATTGACTTAAAAGTATATTTTTTTTCAAGTCCTTCCACGTCGCGTTCCTTCAAATCCGCTGCAACAACATCAAAATCGGCAGCAACAAGCTTTTTCAAAATTTCCGCACCCAGATTACCGAATGCACCCGCAAGTACAACTTTCATGCTTTTCCTCCTTGTATAATTTAGTATAATTGTGCTTTAAGTATAATTATGCTTCCATAATTATGCTTAAGGTGTGATTAATTTTTGCTTTGCTTTTTCAGCGAATTACTTCATCGGTAAATTATTTTTTTGATAAATTACTTCTTCGATGAATTACTTCTTCGATTTTTCCTTTGAACGCTTGTCGTTTATTATCTTCATCTCGGCTGCGGTAATATATGTGCAATTGTTCTCTCTTGCCCATGAAACACATCCCCTAAGAACAGTCGGCAAAAATACTCTCGGAACATTCAAAATCATTTCAAGCGCATCATCCGAGAATTTAACCACATCGTCGATTCTGTCTGCCGCATAGCGAACCGAATCAAGCGACTGCTTTCTGATCGGAAGAAGCTCGGCAATCATCTTTCTGTGACGATGGAACCAGAAGTTCTTTGAATCCCTGTATCCGTAATCTACAGGAGCATGAGGGAAATCACGTGCCGTAACTCCGTTTATGATGGCATCCGAATATCTCTTCTTCATAAGGATTTTGTCAACCTTAAGAATGAAATGCGCACCGAACTTGCTTGTAATTCCGTTGAAGTTGTGATAAGGAGGCTCATATCCGTCGGTAATGCCCGCCTTGTCGCCTTGTGCATTGTCAAGTTCTCTTACCCATGTGCACTCGATTACCTGGAACGCCTCCGAAAGCACTTCGGGACGCTTTTCGCCCGTTGTTTCTTCGATCATGCTCTTTTCAAGCTTAAAATTGCACTTCGGCATCTTGTCTTCCGGCTTGTCTCCGGGCCACGAAAGCTTAACACATTCCTTGAATGTCTTTTTGTCGTCAAGAACAAAGTTGATTGCACACTTTCCCGTTCTCAAAATATTCTGTGCGGTGTTTGACGAATTTCTGCATTGCAGAAGCATTGCATAAAAATCCTTACCCGCAACATAATACGGCTGAATAAGGGAATAAGGGCCGAGTGTCGTCTTTCCGTCTTCCGTCAGCGTACTGATTACGACGGTCGGCATCGGGAAAAATAACGATGTCTGGTAAAAATTGTCCACTACACGCAGGTTTTCAAAGCTACTCATAAATACCTCCTAAAATAAATAAATTTACGGGGATCACTTAAATTTAAACTTTACGGCTTCAAGCTCAAATTTTATTATCCCAAAGTTTTTAAAAAAATTGTTTTACCACGGCGCAAAAATCTTCCTTTTGCTTACGGTCGACACACCACAAAAGCATCGATTCAGCAATGAATTCGGATAAGGCCTTTGTATACTCTTTTGCGTATTTTTTGCAAAACACTTCCAAAATATCCGTAAGCTGCTTTATAAGCATTCCGTGTCTCAAATTGAACGCCGAGCTATAGCTTTTTTGCGCTTCCGCATCATTAAAAAGTGCTCCGTAGGCACTTGAAAACTCCTTTATTCCGTCATACATATAAATAATTGCGGATAAAGGATCGGCGGCGCACTCACATTCCGTTTTGATTTTTGAAACTTTTTCGTTCCAGTCCTCTATCATGAATGCCGCAACAAGCGCGTCCTTTGATTTAAAATAATTATAAACCGTCCCCGGAGCTATATGACATGCCGCCGCAACACTTCTTATCGTAAGAAGCGAATATCCGGATTCCATAACCTCTTTTTTTGCTTCTTTTATAAGTTCTTCTCTCACATTTTCAAGAATCTTGGGCATGTGTCACTCCTTAATGAACGTGTTCATAAAAAGAGTATAGCATTTGATAAAATTTTGTCAATAAAATATGTGTATATTTTTTATATCCGATTAAAGTTCGTTTTATATTTCAATAAAATCTGTTTCAGTAAAATCCGTTTTTATATCTCATTAAAATCCGAATCCATGCTTCCCGATATGTCATAACCCGGAAATTCTTTTTTTAAGTCCGAAATCACATGGAAATAAAGATCCGCCCTGTTTTTCGCATCAAGCGAGATTACCATGTCAAAACGGATTTTTTTATACTTTTTGTCAACATAAAAGCCATGCACCTGCTTTACAAATTCGTGCGAAAGAGCGATTTCGGTTGCCTTTGCCCGCATTTTGGCGACTTCAAAGTCTGATTCATTGTATGCATAAACTCCCACCGCCACAATCGTTACGCCGAATTTTTCGTAAATTTCATCGTTTATCTCGCGTGTCAGACAGTCAAGCTCGTTTGCCGTAAAATTTTCGGGAACCTCTATGTGAAGCGAGCCATAAAGTCTGTCATGTCCGTAATTGTTGATTACAAGGTCATATGCGCCTCTGACCTTGTCATGTGCGGCAATCGTATTTTTGATTTCCTTTACGAGCTCCACGCTTGCCCCTTCGCCGAGTATTTTGGACACTGTTTCCGCAAGTATCCCGATTCCCGATTTCATGATAAAAATCGCGATTATGACACCGAGGTAAGCTTCAATGCTTATTTCAAAGAAAATATAAATAAAAGCGCAAACAAGCGTTGCCGCAGAAATTACCGCATCAAAGCCCGCATCGGAGCCCGATGCCGTAAGTGAACCCGATTCCGTCTCTTTTCCTCTTTTTTTGTAAAAAAAGCTCAATACTATTTTTACGATAACCGCAACAAAAATTATTATGAGCATAATTGTTTCATATTCCGGCTCTTTCGGATTTATTATGCTCTTTATGGAACTTATGGATGCGCTGATACCTGCATACAAAATAAGCCCCGAAATCGCAAGCGTCGCAAGATATTCCGTGCGTCCGTGTCCGAAGGGATGCTTTTTGTCGGGATCACGTCCCGCAAGATAGGTTCCCACAAGAGTTATTATTCCGGAAACGGCATCCGTAAGGTTGTTTAGGGCGTCCATCATTATCGCAACGGAATGCGCCATAAATCCGATTACCGCCTTAAATACCGAAAGGAATATATTTGTGATTATGCCGATTATGCAGGTTTTTATGATTTTTGTTTCTCTTTCGTTTTCCATAATGAGTCTCCGCGATTTTTTTAACAGGCTTCTCACCTTTATACACAAG
>CAVJHK010000003.1:41238-60908 GCA_963649295.1 Lachnospiraceae bacterium
AGCTTACCACACTTTTTGCGTTTTAGGTTACGCTAACACTTGACTTTTTTTTTGCATGGTGCAAAAATCTTTCAAAACCCTTTACGAAAAGAGACCTTTATGAAAAGAGCACTGATTGCAATGAGCGGAGGAGTCGACTCTTCCGTTGCCGCAAAAAAAATGATTGATATGGGATACGAATGCATAGGATGCACAATGCATTTGCATGACATAAAAAGGGCAAACGATGATTCCGTTTGCGGAAGCGGTAAGGATGCGGAAGATGCCGCGCGTGTTGCGGCTCTTCTCAAATTCCCCCACTATACTTTTGATTTGTCCAAAGATTTTAAAAAATATGTAATAGATTATTTTGTTTCTTCCTATGAGAAATGCGAAACGCCAAACCCTTGCATAGAATGCAACAGGCATTTAAAATTTGACGCTTTGTTCAAAAAAGCTGCCGAGCTTGATTGCGAATATGTGGTTACGGGTCATTACGCACGCGTTGAAAAGGAAAACGGAAAATATGTTTTAAAAAAAGCGCTTGATGACAAAAAAGATCAAAGCTATGTTCTTTACACTCTTACGCAGGAAAAGCTTAAGCATATCATATTTCCGCTCGGAGAATACAAAAAAACCGACGTACGCTTAATAGCTTCGGACAATTCCTTCCAAAATGCCGCAAAGCCCGACAGCCAGGACATTTGCTTTGTGCCGGACGGAAATTATGCGGACATTATAAAAAAGTATTCAGAAAAAGAATCCAAAAAAGGACATTTTGTGGGAAAAGACGGACATATATTCGGTCCCAACAAAGGTCTCATAAATTATACGATAGGGCAAAGACGCGGACTCGGAATAGCTTACACTGAGCCCCTTTTTGTAACAAAATTGTGCCCCGATACGGGTGATGTGATACTTGGGGCAAACAGTGATTTGATGCAAAATGAACTTTTTGCGCGGGACTTTAATTGGATTTTGGGGGAAGTGCCCCGCACTCCTTTTAAGTGCGACATAAAAATCCGTTATAAAAGTATTCCGACAAGAGGCCTTGTAACGCCTGTTTCAGACACGGAAGTTAATATCGTCTTTGACACCCCCGTGCGGGCAATTACGCCCGGGCAGTCGGCTGTATTGTATGACGGCGACAAGGTGCTCGGCGGAGGAATAATAAGATAAGGCGGCAGAGCAAACCACTTTAAAAAGCAACTTCCGATAAGTTGTGATATAGACGGGGTATATTTATGGAAGAACAATTTGTAAGAACAGAACTGATTATAGGCACCGCTGCCGCAGAAAAATTAAAGAATTCACATGTTGCCGTATTCGGCATCGGAGGCGTCGGGGGATATGTATGCGAAGCACTGTCGCGGGCGGGAGTGGGAAGCTTTGATTTAATTGACCGTGACACAGTATCCGAATCAAACATAAACCGCCAAATAATCGCTCTTCATTCCACAATCGGCAAATACAAAACGGAAGTGATGCGCGCACGGATGCTCGACATCAATCCGAGTGTACAAGTAACCGTGCATAATGTATTCTTTTTGCCGGAAAATGCGGATAGTTTTGATTTTTCTGCTTTTGATTACGTTGTCGACTGTGTTGACACCGTATCCGCAAAAATCGCTCTCGCAGAAATTTGCACAGACAAAAAAATACCCATAATCAGCAGCATGGGAGCCGGCAACAAGCTTGATCCGTGTGCCTTTAAGGTTTCGGATATTTATGATACAAAAGTATGCCCTCTCGCTCATGTAATGAGACGTGAGCTAAAAAAAAGGAATATAAAAGCGTTAAAATGCGTATATTCCGAAGAAAAGCCGATAGTGCGGGTGCCGAATGCTTTTGAATACAAAGACAAAATAACAGACGGCACTTGCGCTCATACCCGTCCCGTTCCCGGGAGTATATCGTTTGTGCCGTCCGTTGTGGGGTTGATTATTGCGGGCGAAATCGTCCGTGATCTCATATCCTCTGTTTAAGCAAAAATCGTTTAGCCGCAGCCGCTTAATTACCGCTGCTTAATTACCGCCGCTTAATTACCGACGCTTACCCACAAAACATTTAATCGCAAATAGCCAAACACAAGCCGCTTAACCGCAAATCCGCATTTTGATTTCGCGTCTTACGGCGCCCTTCTCACCTGACATCCTCATAAACATTTTTGTGACATCTTCTGCCATACCTGCCTCAAACAGGTCGACGCCGAAGATGTTTTTGTTTTTTAGAATTGGGCTCAGGATTTTGAGTGCCGTATCAAAATCAGGCATATCAAAAAGTGTAAATTCATCAATATATTTTTTAAGTTCAAAAATCATGGGATCGGGAGAAATTTCGAACTTCTCTCCGTTATCGTCAATTCCAAACAAATACCTGAGCCATCCCGCAAAAACAAGCGGAATTCCTTTTAAATCCTTTACGGATAAAGTATCCGATTTCTGATATGCTTTAACCGTTTCACCGAATCTCACCGAAAGCTTTTGCGATGTATCCGTTGCAATTCTTTGCGGAGTATCGGGCATAAAAGGATTTGGAATCCTGATATTTACAACCGTATCTATAAATTCTTTGGGGCTTATTATCCCGGGATCCGTTACAACAGGAAGTCCTTCCTTATATCCTATTTCTTTTACAAGATGCAAAAGATCCTTATCCTTCATTTCATCGGAAATCTTTGTATACGAAAGGAGACACCCGAACACAGCAAGCGCCGTATGAAGAGGATTTAAACATGTACAAACTTTCATGCGCTCAACACGCGTTACTTTTTCACGGTCTGTAAAAATTACTCCCGCTGCCTCAAGTTTTGGTCTTCCTCCCGGAAACATATCCTCAACAACCAGATATTCGCTCTCTTCGGCATTTACAAAAGGGGCGACATACGTATTTTTTGATGTAATTACGGGAGTAAGATTAAGCCCGTCTTTTTCAAGGATTTTTTCCACGTCCTTATCGGGGCGCGGAGTAATTTTGTCAATCATTGTCCAGGGATAAGAAACAACATTCCCATCACCCAAATAATCCGTAAATCCTTTTTTTACAAATCCCTTTTCTTCCCACTTTTTTGCATAAGCAATTACGGTACCAAAAAGTTTTTCGCCGTTACGCGCGCAATTGTCGTTTGATACCATCGCAAGAGGTAACGAACCATTTAAAAATCTCTCATAAAGGAGTGACGTAACCTTTCCCATATAGCTTTTGGGAGCCGCAATTCCGTTATCAAAATCATATTGCACAAGCGGCATAACATTTCCTTCGGAATCATAAATCGCATATCCCTTTTCGGTAATGGTAAATGTGACCATCTGAAGCGACGGAGATTTAAATATTTCCTTTAAGCGTGCGTATTCCGATATGTTTTCGCTGTCCAAAATACAGCTTTCCGCAATCGACGCAATAACTTTTTTTTCAATATTCCCGTCTGCTTTAAGCGTTACCGCAATCGAAAGATTGTCATGCGGCCGGTAATTTTTGGAAATTATTTCATAATCAAAGCCGTCAACAGCAACAATTCCGGTATCCGCAAAGCCCTCGTCAAGCAATTTTTGCATCAAATTTGCCTGAAACGCGCGAAATATGTTTCCCGCGCCAAAATGAACCCAAACGGGCTTTTTTTTCGTATTTTCCGTAACGCGTGTTATGTCAAACTTTGGAAGAATATAGCCCTTTTCTTCCCACTCCTGTCTGTTTTCGGTAATGCTTTTAAGATTTAATTCCATTATTGCAGCCCTTCTTGAATTATTTTTATATAAGCTTTATCCGGCGCTTATTAAACTCCTGTTTTTGATGCTTTGTCCGATGCTTTTTAAATTCCTCTTGTATCAGCTTTATCTATCGCTTCCCAAAGTCCGTTTATATATGCCGCACCGAGTGCTCTGTCATAAAGTCCGTAGCCCGGCATTGCCTTTTCACCCCAGATCATTCTTCCGTGATCCGGGCGAATCGGGCCGTCAAAGCCTATGTCATAAAGCGCCTTTACGATTTCATACATATCAAAGCTTCCGTCTGCCGAAAGATGCGCCGCCTCTTCAAAATCGTCCCTCGAATTAAATTTAAGGTTTCTCACATGCGCAAAGTGGATTCTGCCCTTAAGCGAGCGAATCATATCCGGCAAATCGTTATCGGGATTAGTGCCGTATGAGCCCGAACAGAATGTCACTCCGTTGTGCGGATTAGGCACCATTTCCGTCATTCGAAGAATATTTTCTTTGTTTATTATGATTCTCGGAAGCCCAAAAACGGACCATGCGGGATCATCGGGATGAATTGCCATATTTATGTCATATTTATCGCAAACGGGCATAATCGCGGTAAGAAAAATTTTGAGATTTTCAAACAGCTTTTCGGAATCGATATCCTTATATAATGCAAACAATTCCTTTACGCGCTCCATTCTTTCGGGTTCCCAGCCGGGCATGACAGAGCCGTTTGTGTCATCCTTAATGTGCAAAAACATCTCTTCCGGATTAATTTTATCAACCGCTTCCTTTGTATACGCAAGCACAGTCGAGCCGTCGGGGCGGAGACGTGCAAGCTCTGTTCTTGTCCAGTCAAACACAGGCATAAAATTGTAGCATACCATATGGATGCCGGCTTTTCCGAGGTTTTCGAGAGTCTTTATATAATTTTCTGTATGTTCGGCGCGTTTAGCGGTTCCCGCCTTTATGTCATCCGACACATTTACGGACTCTATTCCGGCGATTTTGAGCCCCGAATCCTCAACTTCCTTTTTAAGCGCCAAAATTTCGGAAAGCTCCCACACTTCTCCCGCCTGTTTGTTATAAAGAGTCGTAATTACCTTTTTTACACCTGGAATCTGTCTTATTTGCTCGAGTGTTACGGTATCATATTGTTTGCCGTACCATCTGAGTGTCATGTCCATATCAAAAATCCTCCTTGGGGTTGCATTTACATCTTTATATCTCGCACGTATATCCTGCTTTTTCGATTGCTGCCTTAATATCCTCTTTTGCAACCTCGCGGTCGGTTTCGATTTGCGCAAGATCCTTATTGTGGTTTGCGGTTGCGTTTACAACTCCGGGAATTCCCTTTAACGCCTCAACCACATGTGCCTCACAATGCGAACACATCATTCCTTTTACCTTAATATCCATTTTGTTTTCTCCTTTCTTTTTGTTTACATAATCCGTAAGCAATGCTTTGTTTTCGTCAAAATTATAATTTTTCTTTTTGTCATGACGCGTGTCATATACCTTAAATAAGTTGAGCCGCAGCGCATTTGTTACGACAAACAGGCTTGACATGCTCATTGCGGCGGCTCCCACCATAGGATTTAACATTAAATTAAAAAGCTTAATCCATGCTCCCGCCGCAAGCGGTATGCAGATGACATTGTAAAAAAATGCCCAGAACAGATTTTCATGTATGTTCTTTATTGTAATGCGGCTGAGTCTTACCGCTGCCGCCGCATCCAGCACGTTGCTTTTCATAAGAACAACATCCGCCGCATCAATCGCAACGTCAGTTCCCGCACCTATCGCAATTCCCATATCCGCACGGGTAAGTGCGGGCGCATCGTTTATTCCGTCACCGACCATTATTACATGACCGTTTTTTTTAAGTTCGGTAATTACCGCATCTTTTTCGTCCGGCAAAACTCCCGCAACAATTTCATGAACTCCTGCCGCTTCTCCTACAACGCGCGCGGTGATTTCATTGTCGCCCGTCAGCATCACGGTATGAAGTCCCATTTTCTTAAGTTCCGTTATGGCATCACGTGCCTCATCCTTTATTATATCACATACGGATATGATTCCGATAAATTGATTGTCAAGTGCAAAATAAAGCGGTGTTTCACCCTGTTCCGAAAGGTGACGCGTGTATTTTTTTACTTCTTCAGGGATTACGGCATTTTTTTCAATAAATTCGCGCTTTCCGCCAATTATAGCTTTGCCGTTAACAATGCCTCTAAGTCCGTTTCCCGAAACCGCCTCAAAATTCGTGATAATTAAGCTTTCCGTATTCTGTTCTTCCGAATATTTTTTGATTGCCTTTGACAAGGGATGCTCGCTTAATTTTTCAACCGAATAAGCATATTTTAAAAGTTCATCTTCCTCTACTCCGCCGAATGCCTTTATACTTTTGACTTGTGGCTCACCGCGTGTGATTGTTCCCGTTTTGTCAAAAACAATTATGTCCGCTTTTCCCACTTCTTCCAGAGAAACCGCCGTCTTAAACAAAATTCCGTTTTTTGCTCCGACACCGTTTCCCACCATTATCGCAACCGGTGTCGCAAGCCCCAATGCACAGGGACAGCTTATAACAAGCACCGATATCGCGCGTGCGAGCGAGAATTCAAAATCTTTTCCAACAATGATCCATACAAAAAACGTAATAAGCGCGGCCACAAGCACGCAGGGCACAAACACTCCCGATACCTTATCCGCAATTTTTGCGATCGGCGCTTTTGTGGCGGCAACATCCGACACCATCCTTATAATTTTTGAAATTGCCGTATCTTCCCCTACATGCTCGGCTGTGCACTTTAGAACACCGTTTGTGTTTATCGTGGCGGCAGAAACCTTGTCGCCCACAGTTTTATCCACCGGAATGCTTTCTCCCGTAAGCGCCGATTCGTTTACTGCGCTTGTACCCGAAATAACTCTTCCGTCAACCGGAATGCTTTCACCGGGACGCACAAGAAAAATATCTCCCACCTTTACTTCGCTAATTGAAACCGTTTTTTCTTTGTCCCCGATAAGCACCGTGGCGGTCGTCGGCTTAAGCCGCATAAGGCTTTTTATTGCATCGGTCGTCCGCCCCTTGGAATACGATTCAAGTGTTTTGCCGACCGTAATAAGCACAAGTATCATCGCCGCCGATTCAAAATAAAGATCGTGAAAAGCATGCGCTGCTGCTATAATGTCTCCCGACACCGTTGCCCCGCTTATCCTCACAAGCGAATAAACGGAATATATATAAGACGCGCCCGAACCCATCGCAACAAGCGTATCCATGTTGGGTGCCCCATGAATTATTCCCTTAAAACCGTTAATAAAAAACTTTTTATTGATTGCAATTACAATACTTGCAAAAAACATTTCAAGGAAAGCCGCAGTCAAAGGATGGTCAAGGCTTTTCGGAAACGGTGCCTCAAGCATCCCGTATCCCATTGATATATACATAAGAATAAGAAGCGGAATGAGAGACATAAATAACCGTTTTAAAATCCTCGGTGTTTCCGTATCTTTTAATTCGTCAGATTCCGTCGCATTTTCCGTATGTGTATTTTCTCCTTTTTTTGATGCCCCGTATCCCGCATCAGTTACCGCTTTAATTATATCTTCGCTTTTGGCATTTCCTTCCACGCCCATCGAATTTGTAAGGAGATTTACATTGCACTCTGTAACCCCCTGTACTTTCGAAACGGCTTTTTCCACCCGCGCGCTGCAAGCCGCACAGCTCATGCCCGTTATGTCATATTGTTCCATAGTTACCTATCGCTTACCTCCAATCAAAAAAAATAAGCTTTCCGTATTTTATTTCAAATTTCTGCAATAAAGCCTGCAAATCAATTCTGCAATAATACTTACAAACATTTCCATAAATCAAGTTTACGCATATTAATCAAAAAAATCAATATGAATTTTTATGTGCAATAAACATATTTGGGGTCAAAATCTCTTTTGACCCCAAAATGTCTAAACCGCATATACAAATTCTTTATCACGATTTTTTATCTTGCAAGATCATAATAAAGTCCGCGTTTTGCCATAAGTTCCTCATGCGTACCCTGTTCCGCAATTCCCTTGTTGCTTATATAAAGGATCTTGTCGGCGTTGCGTATTGTCGAAAGCCTGTGTGCAACGATAAACGAAGTTTTGCCCTTTAAAAGTATCTGAAGAGCGTCCTGAATCAGCATTTCTGTCTCTGTATCAATTGCGCTTGTCGCTTCGTCAAGTATGATAACGGACGGGTTTTTGAGAACTATTCGTGCAAAGCTTAAGAGCTGCTTTTCACCTGCCGAGAGCTCAGCTCCCTTTTCTTCGAGCACGTGATTGTAGCCGTCCTTTAATTTCATAATAAATTTATCGGCAAATATTGTTTTGGCGGCATTAATGCACTCTTCGTCCGTCGCATCCCATCTGCCGTAACGGATGTTATCGATCACCGTTCCCTTAAATATAAAGGGATCCTGCATCAGGACTCCCACTTCATGACGCAGAGAATAAAGTGTCACGTCACGCACGTCATAGCCGTCAATCGTAACAGAGCCTTTTGTCACATCATAAAATCTCGTAAGCATATTTATGATTGTCGTTTTTCCCGCTCCAGTCGGTCCGACAAGAGCAATCATCTGCCCCTGTTTTACGTGCAAATCAAAGTGCTCGAGTATATTTCTGCCCTCGTCATAAGCAAACGTAATGTCGTTGAAATCAACATTTCCTTTGACATTCTTTAATACAACCGCATCTTCCTTATCTGCAATCGACACCGGATAATCGATTGTCTCAAGCACACGCTCAAGGTTTGAGCTCACCTGTGCAAGCTCCTGAATGATATTTGATATTTGCGACAAGGGATCCTGGAAAGCACTCATATAGCTCGTAAACGTAACAACAACGCCTGCCGTAATCATATCGTCGCCGGCAAGTATCATCGAAAGCGCAACACCGTAAATAAAGAGCGTTCCGAAATTCCAAAACAGCATAACGACCGGGTGATTAAGTCTCGCACGAAGCGTGATGTCCCACCATGCGTCATAGGCTTCTTTATGAATCTGCTTATATTCTTCCTTATTTTTTTCAACACGGTTGTAATTTTTTACGATTTGCTCACCCATTATCGCTTCCACAAGAAATGCCGCTCTGTTGGAATTTTTTGCGCGGCTCTTTGTATAAAGCTTTTTTAGAAATGTCCTTATCAAAAAGACAATCGTGAGCATCGGAATTACCGTCGCAAAAACAATCAATGTAAGGCGGGGGCTCAATGAAAGCATAAATACGGTCACAACAACGATTTTTACAATATAAATCGCAAACATCATTATATAATTCGAAAAGAAATCCGAAAGCGCATTTATGTATTCCGTTACCCTTACGACGATTTTTCCGTCGGGGCGGTTGTCAAAATATTCGAATGACAATTTTTGAAGTCTGTTAAAAATGTCCGTGCGGATGTTTGAAATAACCGAAAGTCCGAGTTTGCCCATGCTTCTCGACTGAATAAACGTCGAAAGTATTTCGATTGCGGCAAGGACCACAAGTCCCGATGCCACAAGCACAAGTTCTTTATAATCCTTGTTTATGACCGTGCTGTCGACGATTATTTTGAGAAGTCTCGGCGGAAACAAAGACACAACCGATGCCACAAGCATCATTATCATCACAAGCACAAGCGTCTTTTTGTAAGGAATAACGTATGCCATGGTGCGCTTAAACTGCTTAAAATCAACCTTTTTTTCGACCTTTTCGTCTTCAAAGAAAGTATTTCTCTGTGCCATACGGGTTATTCCTCCTTTCCTGACTTTTTGTCCGCATCGATGATTTCCGCCGCTTCTGCCTGCTGGATGTTGTATACCCTCGCAAAGCTTCCGTTTAATTTCATAAGTTCGTTAAAAGTACCGCGCTCCGTAATGCGTCCGTCTTTTAAATAAATTATCTCATCGCAGTTCACAACCGACGAAAATCTGTGTGCGGTAATAATAACCGTCTTTTCGGAAAAATTATCCTTTATGTTTTGCAAGAGCGCTCTTTCCGTATTAACGTCAAGCGCACTTGTGGAATCGTCAAGTATATAAATCGGCGCATTCTTTAAAAATGCTCTCGCAATCGACACACGCTGCTTCTGTCCGCCCGAAATTCCGAGTCCGCGCTCTCCCACAACAGTCTTATATCTGTCCGCAAGCGCATCGATAAACTTGTTTGCTTTGGCCTGTGTTGCGGCTTCCGTAACCATCCTTTTGTCGATATCGGGTCTTGAATATGCAATATTTGACTCAATCGTATTCGAAAACAGAAATACATCCTGGAATACATAGGAATACATGTCACGAAGATTTTTGAGGCTGTAATCCTTTATGTCAAAATTGTCGATTATAATTTCTCCGGACGTAATGTCACGTATTCTCACAAGAGTTTTTAACAGCACACTCTTTCCCGAGCCCGTTTCGCCGACGATTCCGAGTTTTTTGCCATAGGGGATGTCAAGATTTATGTCGCTCAAGATATCCTGTCCGTCAATATTCACGTAAACATCTTTCATCGTGATATGCGGTGTATCCGAGTGATACGGAGCTGTCTTTTGGTCCTTAACCTCGCTCTCCTTTTCCATATAATGCTTGAGCTCCAGTCCCGCAATCGTCTGCTGCTGCATATTGAATATATGGTTATTCAAATTTGTTATGTTGGTCATTATACGCAAAACATAAGTTGCGGACGTAAGGATATAACCGATTGAAAGGTTTCCCGAAATAGCAAGAAGCGCACCGATTACAATCGTGCTTATATAAGCCACCTGCTTAATCGTGTTGAATGTCAAATCAAATTTTGACGAAAGCCAGATCTGCTTAAGTCTTGACGCCTTAAAGCTTTGGTTGACATTTTCGAATTTCTGCTTTTCCAATTCCTCATTGGTAAACGACCTTACTATACGTACCGCCGCAACGTTTTCCTGTACCGTCAGGTTCATAAGTGCGCTTTGGTCACGGATTTCCTTAAAGTTAAGACGCGCCTGACGCTTAAATTCCAATACCGTATGCACAAGATACGGCATAAGAAGAAGCGGAACAATAAGAAATCTCACGTTAAGCGTCGTAATTAAAGTAAGCACCGTGCAAAACGTAAAAACGGAATCCATAAGATAAGGAATACGATGTGCAAAAAGTTCCTTAAACATTACCGTATCGCCGTTTAATATTTGCAAAAGCTCACCCGAGTTATAATTTGCGATCGTTTGCGAATCAAGCTCCATGAGCTTTTCAAATGTCGCATGTCTGAGCTCTGTTTCAAGATTCAAGCCGACTCTCTCCTGAATCAGATCCCGTATATAAATAAGAACGATCCTTGTGAGTATCAATATCGCATAAACAAAAGCGACATTAAAGAAAAGTTCCATCGAATGAACTTCTCCGTGCGTACCGTCAAGAAGAAAATGAAACATTTTCCCGGATTTTTCCGTCACTTCCTCACTTCTGATACAATAATCGATGAGAATTCCCGTAAGCATGGGAAGAAGAAGCTCCGAAAGAACTCCGACGAGACTCATGATTTCCGCAATCGTTGCAAAAAACATGCTCTTTTTGAAATATTTAAATCCGAATTTCAGGGTTTCCATGTTGTACTCTCCCGTTATTTAAAATAATTTTAAAGCAAATCTTTATTCAACAGCCGTGACAACCATGTTTTTATTCGATAACCGTGATAACCGATTTTTTGTCTTTTTTCGGAACGCAGGTATTTCCGTCCGCGTCCAAAAAATATTTTGTGTCGCCCTCAAATTCAGTAATATACGACTTAAATTTGGGATATCCGAAGGCGATTACGGAATGCAGTATCTTTTCTTCGGAAAGATCCAAAAGTTCCTTTATCGCTTTTCTGTCGATAGCTCCCATTATGCAGCTGCCCACGCCGTACATCCAGGCGCACGCGGTCATATTTCCGATTGCAAGTCCCGCGTCCGTATCGGATGCCGGTGCAATGCCCGTATCTTCAATAACCGCGATAAAAAAGTCGGGGATTTCATTTGCATTTGGAGTACCGAGTTCCTTCGGCAATGCTCCCGCATATTTTACAAGCAAATTTATTTTTTTGACATATTCGGAATTTTTAACCACAACAAATTTCATTGCCTGCCTGTTCATTCCACAGCTTGAAATCCTTCCCGCTTCCGCAATTTTGTCAATTATCTCATCTGCCACATGACGCTGTAAAAATTTTCTGTATGTCCTTTTTGTTTCAAAAAAAGCTTTTATGTCTCCGTCACTTTTTATTTCATTAATTTTTATTTCGTCAAAGTCCATTTTTCCTCCTTAAAATTCCCTTTAAAATCGGCATAATCCCGCAAAAAGCCGTCATAAACAAAGTAGCTTAAAACAATTCCTGCGTAACATTGTCCCAATCAAGGTCGTCAACATTGTGAAGAACAATTCCGCATTTTGCCTTCATGTAAAAATTTTTGAGTACAACGTGCTTGATATGCTGCTCCGGAAGACCGCAAATAAAAATTCCGTTTCCGCCTACGGTTTCTGATGTAACATCCCTAAAAACAAGATTTCTGAAAAACGGCGTGCCACTTCCCGCTTCCTCGGGGCGATTGTAGTCGTTTACGTCAAGCCCGTAATAGTTGTCTATATAAAGTGCGCCTCTGAACCATTTGCAATCCTTAAAATAATTTTCGTTTGCATAATAATGCTTAATGCGCTCAAAGACGATGTCGGTAACTACAGCACCTCTTCCGCGCGGTGCCTTTACCGCCGCAAAGCTGAACGTGTCAAGGAATTCGCAGTCATGAACATATACGTTTCTGACTCCGCCCGACATTTCGCTTCCCATAACAACTCCCCAGCCGTATTTGAAGGTGTTATTGTATATTTCGATATTTTCGGAAGCAATGCCGACACGCCTTCCTTCCGCATCGCGTCCCGACTTAATTGCAATGCAGTCGTCTCCGCTTGCGATAAGCGAGTTTCTCACAACGCAATTGTCGCATGAATCAAGGTCAAGCCCGTCATTATTGAAAACTTTTCCGTAAATATTTCCGTCTTCGTCAAAACGGGAATGAATTTCCATATTTTCGATAAGAACATTTTTGCAGTACAAAAGATGTAAGCACCACGCCGGCGAATGGCGCACCTTTACACCCGTAATCGTGACGCCGTCCGTATTTCTTATACAAATCGTGCGCCCGCGCTTAGGTCCGTTTTCGGTAAGCTCCTTTTCAAACAATACCGTGCCGCTTCCGTCTATCGTGCCTGTGCCGTTAATCGTTATATTCTTATGAATTACAGCGTGCGGGTTTGATATTTCATTGTTTTCACAGTCACCCTTAACATTTATGAGGCTTGCAAAGCAGGGTTGAGTAAGTCCCTCATAGCCGTATTTAAAAACCTGATAATCAGCTGTATCCTCGCTTCCCTTTAAGCGCCCGTTTACGGTAAGCGTCATGTCTCCCTTTAAAAACAACGCTCCCGTTATAAATATTCCTTCCGGAATAAGCACCGTGTCACCGTTCATGCAAGCATCTATCACTTTTTGAATTGCGCGTGTGTTAAGTGTTTTTCCGTCGCCCACAGCTCCGTATTTTGTTACATCAAGTATATTTCCCATATTTACAAATTCGCTCCTTTTTTAATGGATATTCCGCTCTTTTTTTATGGATATTCCGTAATAAAAAAGATGTTCCGTAAACTCATTTATAGCACACCGCAGGTTTACTGTCACTAAATTAAAAATTATTTTTGATAATCATCTTATTATTCTTTTTGCAAAAAAAGAGAGCAATATAAATTTGCTCTCCCGTATGCGTTAATGTCGGCATGACAAAAGGACCATATATCTTTACATAATCCTCACATCAATTATTTTTTAATTCAGATTTGTAAGCTTTCGGCATATTTAAACTGAATAATATCTCTTGGTGCAGTTTTAACATATGCCTGCTCTTTATGCATAAAGTTTATTATTTCATTCTTAGTCATTTTCCCAAGCTTTTCTATTACCATATCCAAAATCCTTTTCTCCTCATCTGATAATTCAGAAAAAGTTTGTCTCCCGCTCAAAGAAAAATGATAAGCATTTGTCTCACCCATATCAACCTCTTCACAGGGAACATCCTTTAGATCAATTATGGAATTATGCCCCACCGGAACAGCTCCCATCGGAAGTGCTTGATATACCAGGCCCGTAATTGCAAATCCTCTTTTTTTATAAGATAAGGCATCTGCATACCACATAAGCTTCATCAATTTTACCTTATAAAGACTTGTCACCTTATTTGATAATGCAAAATATCTGATTACCTCAACAACTTTATCCAATGACAGCTCAGTATTGCCATGAAACATTTGATTTCCGCGAAACCTTGCGTAGCTCGCTTCAATTGCTTTTCTGAGATAGGCATCTTGGTCTTCCTCATATAAAGAAGTTGCTGCCGCCAAATATTTTTGATAGGACTCTGACGACAGATTTGCTTTCGCTCCATATAAGAGAGACAAAAACCACTCAGGATCCTTATCTATTTTCTTAAGAATAGTATCATGCGCCCTATCCTGCACCTGGTGACTTTCGTATCTTGTAATCGTTTTACCGCCCCAACCCAACAATAAGCACAAATCGCTTTGACTTATACCATACTTTGCCCGAATTCCTCCTATTTGCGCGGAAGTCAAAAGTCCTTCCTTTTTTCTGTATGCATCCTTTAATCTAATGTCATTGACCTGCATCTGCTGCTCATCCATATAGAGTTCGTCTGCCAAATCACAAAATAAATACGATGCCTCATAATCAATTATGCTATTCTTAAATTCAGCCTGCTCCATAACAAGAACGGTTTTCACTTCATGCTCTTCCATACAGCATGAGCAAATTCTCTTTTCACTTTTAATGACCTTCATGTTCATGAAAAAGCCTCCTGTTTCTTCTTATAAGGGAACATTTCCGGGGTAAATGATTTTTCTGCAAAATGAAACGACATTACAAAAGTAGTTGCATTTCCATAAAATCCCAATAGTTCAACTCTTATCTTAATATATACATCTTCTGTCCCGTTATAGACCTTTCCAAATTCACGCATCTCGCTTCTTTTAGGAAATCTGATATCCTTTACTGTCTGCATATAGTCTTCTGCGGATAGCATTAATAATTCTCTTTTTAATGCATCTGTGGGATTTTCATCAGGGAATAGCATATTTACGGTATATTGATTTGTATATTTTTTTCACGTTTTTCGTCAACAACACGCTTAGCCTGAAAATTTATTTGCGCACCATTATTTAATGCAAATTTCAAATCTTGGATATATGCTTTTACTTCTGATTCACTTTCAATTCGAGTTTTTGTTTCTTCAATCATCCCATCCCCTCTAAAGTATCAATTGATACCAATCATTATGCATCCATAATTCGGTTTTGTCAACCCATGCTTAACTCCTATATTTCAGGATGTAACACATCAAATCATTCTTTTCCCGTTAATTCAGCCAATCCCGTTCAATTGTCCGCTCCAGTTCAACAAACATATCATAATATTTTTCTTTTGTACGGCTAATGATATCCATTGCAATTGCCGCATTATATGCATGCGTCACGTTGTTTTTTGACACAAGTGCGTCAAGCCATGCCTCTTCATCTCCGATCATTCCCGCCTTATATGCAGTTTTCAAAATTGCTCTCGGTGAACCTGTGGCGTTGTCGGTATAACCGGCATTCTCAAGTATTTCCTTCATAGCCTTCCACGCCTGCTCAAAACATATTTCATATAATCCGACAATACCTGCTGTTTCCACATTTTTATATGGTTCCTCATAAGAAAAAATATCTTTCAAATTGACCAATGCCGCCTTAAAGTTTTCAAATTTTTTCATACAATAACATTCCTTCACGTTCAATCGAAGCCAATAATTCATCAGTAACAGTTTTATCAGTATCCACAACATCAAATTCAAGGAGAGTCGACGTTGTATCATTAATATCAAGTATAAATTTGCTGCTCTCTCCCCCGCAAAAAGCCAGATCGATATCGCTGCGTTCTTTAAAATCACCTCTCGCCCTCGATCCGAAAAGAATAACCTTTTCAACGCTGCAGCTCTTTGCGATTTCAATAATTTCCTGTATTACATTATTTTTTATTCCGGTTTTCCGGGAGATCCAATCTATATCCATAAAAACACCTTTTTAAATTTCCTTTAAACAATAGCATTACAAATCCCGCAATCAATTATCAAGCCTATTCGCAGCTCTTTTACGGTCGATTATTTCATAATCTGCGATAAGCTTCATTATACACTATCTTTTTTAATTAGTCATTTACATTCATCTCAAAAATATTACAGAGCGACGATTTACAATTTCCGATTTTCATTTATAAAAAAATTATAAATTGTTAGCACTCTCTATTGACGAGTGCTAACAATCGTGATATAACGTGTTCAGAACAAAGGAAGAGAGAAAAAAAAGAAAAACTTCTCTCACATAATGTTCCGATACCAATAACAAAAATTAAAAACCTGTATAACGAAAGGAAGGATGACTTATGTTGGCACCTATTTTATTCAATGATACTTTTGATTTTCTTGATCCCTTTTGCAATGACTTATTCGGATTTGACGAAAGCTCTCTTAAGAACGCCGAAAAGAAGCTTTACGGTCACAGAGCAAAAAATGTAATGAACACCGATATCAAGGAGCACGACGAGGGTTATGAGCTTATGGTTGATTTGCCCGGCTTCACAAAGAATGAGGTTTCGGTTGATTTGGAAAACGGTTACCTTGTAATTACCGCTCAGAAATCGCTTGATTCCGATTCCGAAAAGAATAAGAATGAGCATAAGAACGAAAAGTACTTAAGACGTGAAAGATATTCGGGTTCGGCAAGCCGCAGCTTCTACATCGGAGAAGACATTACTCACAACGATGTTAAGGCAAAGTTTGAGCACGGAATTCTTACAATAGATATTCCGAAAAAAGATCCCGCAGTGATTAATCAAAAGAAAGCAATTCAGATTGAAGGCTAAACAAAAAGCCTTTTGAATTAACTAATTCCAACGACCAAACGCCCTTCGGCCTCTTATTTACCGAAGGGCGTGTTTTTATTCTCCTTTGCATCGATTTTTCTTGAAAAAAATCAAAAATAAGATATCATAAATATCGGCAAAACAATCTATTTTTTCTCAATTTACCGCATATGGGAGGTATATATGGAATACAGACAGCTCGGACACTTAAAAGAAAAATCTTCTCTCTTCGGTCTCGGATGCATGCGCTTTAACGGTAAGGGCACCGGGGATTCGGTCGTCGACGAAGAAAAAGCAATTTCCCTGATTCGCCGTGCAATAGACGGCGGCGTAACCTACCTTGACACCGCCTACGTTTATCTTGACAAGACCTCCGAATCGATACTCGGAAAAGCTCTTCGTGACGGCTATCGCGAAAAAGTAACGATTGCGACAAAAATGCCTCTTTGGTGCATAAAAAGCCATGATGACATGCTTCCGCTCCTTGAGTCGGAGCTTAATAAGCTTCAAACCGACCATATCGATTTTTATCTGATGCACGGAATAGACAAGGCAGGATGGCTTAAATTCAAAGAGCTTAAGGGTGACGAATTTTTTACGGAAATGAAGCGTATAGGCAAAATCCGTTACAAATGCTTTTCGTTCCACGGCTCATATGAGGATTTTGAATATATAATAAACGACTACGACTGGGATATGGTCCAGATTCAATACAACTTTATGGACATCGATAACCAGGCGGGAACTCGTGGCTTAAAGCTTGCCGGAAAGCTCGGAATTCCGGTTGTTATTATGGAAGGCCTGCTTGGCGGAAAGCTTGCAAACGCACCCGCCAACGTCCAAAAGCTCTATGACGAATTCCCCGTCAAGAGAAGCGCCGTTGACTGGGCATTCAGATGGCTCGGAAACAATCCCGAAATTCTTACGATCCTGTCCGGATGCAACGAGCCCGAACAGATTGACGAAAATTTGAGAATTTTTGATGATTTAAAACCGAATTCCATGACAGATGCGGAACTCGCTCTTATGGACAATGTACGCGCAGCTTACATCGCACGCACAAAAATCGGATGTACGGGATGCGCTTATTGCATGCCCTGCCCTGCGGGCGTCGACATTCCGAGGGTTTTCCGAGCATGGAACGCTTCTTCTCTTTACAATGTCAAAAATTCCGACAATTGGGATTTGCTTGAAATAAAGCGCAAAAACCAAACTCCCGTAAATTGCCGTGAATGCGGCAAGTGTATGCGTGCGTGCCCGCAAAAGCTTGATATTGTTACAAAGCTCAAGGAAGCGTGGGAAGAATTGAAGGATTGAAGGATTGAAGCCTTAAAGGTTTAAAGGTTTGATATATTAAAAAATTAAAATACCGATAAAAGCCTGCGAAACTGTTAATCCGCAGGCTTTTTATTGATATCTGTAAAATCAGCACATTTTTAAAAAGCTTCTCCAAAGGCTGTCAAATAAATTTACCTTTAAACAAATATCCATATTTACGCATTTGCTGAAAAAGAATTGTTTTAACTCTTTCTTTTTCTTTATCCGAATAGATATTTAAATTATCAAGTAACTCCGTTACGTCATTTTTATCAAAATTGAACCTTAAGTTTATTCCGAATCTTTTTTCGGCCGCCCAAAGTGCCTCCTCGAAGCTTGTGCATATGGTTTTTGATTTTACTTCTCCGATCAATTTAATTGTATCCTCCGTAAGCGGATAATCGATACTTTTGTCTGACATAAGCCCCGCTCCCTGATCAAAAATCGGGCACAGCTTAAATTTTCCGTCTCCGTTCATAAGCACGGCAATATTA
The DNA here is from genome assembly GCA_963649295.1 of Lachnospiraceae bacterium. Classification (GTDB taxonomy): domain Bacteria; phylum Bacillota; class Clostridia; order Lachnospirales; family Lachnospiraceae; genus RGIG3528. The sequence goes on from CAVJHK010000003.1 coordinate 59,720, forward strand.
TGCATATGTCTGTCTTCATTCAAAAAAAACGCATCAATCGTTAAAATTTTGCATAAATATATTCCGAACTCTTTCAGTCCCGTTATTTTTAAAACCGTATCGCAAACAAAATCAAGCCTGTCCGAGACATCAGGTATATGCCACACATCAACGATAAAATTCCTGTTATACATTGTCTTATACAGTCTTTGAAGTGTTACGATTTGCCAATCGTCATATAAAAAATTTTTGCTCTTTGCACCGTTAAAAATACTTTTTTTATAACTTATTTGTTCCGGCTCATATAATACAAATTCTTCATACTCTAAAGTCGATTTTTTTAAGAGCTCCGATATCACATATTCCGAAAGTCCTTCGTATCCCATATAGTCTGCCTTATACCAGACCCCACACTTTTCCCATTTAAGCTGATTACCTTTTGAAGAATGTCTTTCAAACAGTTTTAAATTTTCCTCAGACAACTCAATCATTTTTTTCTCCTGTCATAATCCAAAAATCATCCTCCGACATTCTTCCTTTTGTTTTGTCTATAATAAGCATCGGATCATAAAAAGGAAGCCCGAGCGCATCCAGCTGTATTTTCATTTTGTCTCTCGTTTCCGGAAAACATCTTGATTTCAAAAATTCTTCATAATCTTCATAGGACGGATTATTGTTGGCTCCAAACGCTCTGAAAAAGATATTTTCCGCATAATTTTTTATAAATATCTTTCGATTTATTTCATCCGCCTCTATCAGCGTACATTTTTTATCTTTATACATATACCATATTCTTAAAGGATAACGCTGCTTCGGTATTTTTCTTTCTTCCAGCCATTCCTCATGCTCCGACAGTATATCGATTACGGTTGCAATCGGTCCCGTTATCGGACTTTTGCTTTTTTCCCAACGCTCCACCGTAGGCTTTGACACGCCGGCAAATTGTGCAAATTCGCTTTGAGTCATATTTATTTTTTTTCTGAATCTTTTTATTTTTTCGGCTGTAACCGATGCGGATATATTATAATTATTCATTGTTTCTCCGTTTCTACTGTATTTATATACTTCCGCCTTATTAAATCATCATTTTGATTATTTGTAAAGAAAAAAAGTAATCAAAATGATGACTTTTTTTGTAAACATTAAAAAACCGCCTTTTACGACAACTTACGTCAATCGTCAAAAGGCGGTATATTTTACTCATTTTTTT
>CAVJHK010000003.1:60998-88375 GCA_963649295.1 Lachnospiraceae bacterium
ATTTTTTTACCGAAATAAAAATTCCTTAACCAAAATTCCTTAACCGGAATTTTTACCTCACATAGGTCTTATTCTCTAGTCTCTTTTCAAATTCCTTCTTTTCGAGCGGTTTATCAAAATAATAGCCCTGAATATGCGTGCAGCCCATGCTCTTAAGCTCTTCCACCTGTTCCTTTGATTCGACGCCCTCGGCAATTACGCTGAGCCCTATATTCTTTGCGAGCGTAATAATATCCTGCAAAATCTGTTTTTCCTTTTCGTCCTTGTAATCGGAAAATGCCTTGTCGATTTTGAGTTCATCAAAACGTATAACCTTTAGGATCATGATTGACGAGCTTCCCGTACCAAAATCGTCGATTGCCGCCGTAAGTCCGTATAAGTGAAGAGCTTCAACAACGCCCTTTAGGTAAGACAAAGGATATTCGTCAAGACTTTCCGTAACCTCTATTTGAATGAGTTCCTTTGGGATATCATATTTTTCGACCGTCTTGCAGATTGCTTCGGAAAGTATGGGATTTCCGAGATTTCGTCTCGAAAAGTTTACCGACACCTGCACAGGCTCAAGTCCTCTCCTAATCCATTCCTTTATGTCTGCGCAAACATGCTCAAGCATATAAAAGTCAAGCTTGCATATGATATTATTTTTTTCGAGAACCGGAATAAATTCAAAAGGCGGAATAAGCTTTCCGTCACGTCTCCATCTTACAAGAGCTTCCGCTCCGCAAAGCTTGCCTGTCACCGTATCAACCTTTGGCTGATAAAAAGGCTCAAATTCATCGACAAGCATGCCCTTTTGCGCATTGTCCTCTACTTCACGCGTTCTGTTAAATTCTTTTTCGAAGCTTTCGTCCATCATGAAAAACTGCTGATGAACGGTATTCTTTGCATAGCTTACCGCTGCGGCCGAATTTCCGAGAATTTGTTCGGGCGTGACGTTCTTCGACACAATTTCATATCCGCCGACAATCGCACTTACGTTTACCGTAACCGGGTTTCCGTTGTATTCGATTTCAATCGGAACCGAGCGCAAAAATTCCGCAAAATCCCTTGTTCTCTCCTTCTTGATGAGAGCCACAAAATAATTTCCGCCGAAACGTCCGAGCAGTTCTTCTTTTTCAAGGTTCTTTTCTGCTTTTGCCGCATAACGGCAAATTATTTCGTCGCCCTTTTCTTTGCCATATTTGATATTTATCTGTCCCATGCGGACAATGTCAAAATAAAGTGCGTTATATTCGGTAATATCCCTGATATCTATAATTTTTTCAATACCCTTGCTGAATCCGAACGTATTCAAAAGTCCCGTCATAACTTCGGTGCTTGCCGCACGCTTATATTCGGAGTTTTGATCGGTAAGTGCAATTATAAAGAGCACAAGGCCACCAAGGAATATCGAAAAATTGATAAGCGAAAGTCCGTATAAAAACAGCTGTGAGACCGATGCCGCAAACGGAAAAATGCTGAATATAAGCACCGAACGGAACACACCTTTGTTTAAGAGCTTTCTGTTTTCAAGTATGATTCCGAATATACAAAATAAGGCAACCAGAGGAAGTGTATATCCTATAATATAAAACTTACCCCTTGTATAAAGATTGTTTTCGTCAAAATAATAATAAATTCCGGTAAATTGTGAAACAATAACCAGTACCGCCGACACAAACAATATTTCCTTGCAAAGCTTCATTCTTCGCGGAATGACATTTTCGTATTTGCCCTTTTCGTCATAAAGTGCTTCAAGATATTTTATAAAAATATAGATAATCGCAATCGTAAATTCAAAGACAAGAAAATTAGAAAATCTTGTCATTATACGTCCCGTAAGAGATATGTCGCCGCGATAAATGTATGCTGTGGCATCACACACGAGAAGTGTTGTAATGCTTATCTGTATTCCAAACAGAGCAAGTTTCTTTTTTACGGAAGTAAAATTTATAAATAATACAAAAATTGCCATAAAAAGACTTATTGCCGCTGCCGCATCAAGAAAGGTCACCTGATTTTGTCTGAAAAATTCCATATTTACCCCTTAAATTTTTTTAGGTTTCATGCGTACGATTTTTTGTCCCAAAAATCCCATTTAAGTAATTATAACATATAAATTCCAACAAAAGAAGGAAACCGCTCAAAATAAACGATTTCCTTTTTAGACAAAATATTTAATTTAAAATTAACCGATATATTCGGATTCTGTCAATGCATTTGCTTTTAATCGATGCATTTGCTTCCCCAGACCGTGATTTGGTTTTCGGTTCCGAGAGCCGTAAACACAATGGTATTCATATGCGTATTTTCAATGTTTTGATTAAGCGTTACACCGTTGTAGGTTTGTCCGTCAAGCATGAGCTTGATATTTGAAGTGCCATCGGTTATTTCCCATGTTCCCGTATAATCTCCGGTAATCGTGCCGTCTACGTTCAATGTTATGAGGTCAGTCTTATTTGTTTCATATTTTTTGTAATTAAGCGAAAGCTTATGCACAATCACTTCATAATCGCCTGCGATGTTTGATACGATATTCATTTTGGCATCAAGCATTTCCCCGTCCGTGGAATAAGGTGCCGCAACAAGCCAGCCGTCCGAATTCACAAACAATTGATGAATTTTTACATAATGTCCTTCGGTTCCGTTTGATGTTCTTGTATGAAATACGATATAAGCCTTTCCGTCATTGTCCACGAATGCGGAATTGTGACCTTGAGCCACCTGTGCATAGCTCATGCATCTCCACTTGTATCCGCCGAAAATTCTTATTCCCTTTGTGTCATTAAAATTCTGCTTATATGTGTCATAAAATGCGCTGTTTCCGAGTTCGTCCACATATTCGCCGTCCGGAGTCAGAGATCTGTAATATCGGATATTGTATCCGCTTGCCGCTTCAAGTCCGCCGTATGAAATAAAAAGATAATAATAATCGCCTATTTTTTGCACATACGAGCCTTCACCCGAAACATATTTGCCGCCCGCAATTTTTTTGCCGAAATAAGCATCCGAATGCTTATTCGTTTCATATGTCACATTGTAATCGCGAAGACCGGTTGTTTCGTCAAGCTCGATTATAAATATTCCGCCCGACCACGAGCCGTATGTCATAAAGAGCTTTCCGTCGGAATCATAAAATACACAAGGGTCGATTACGTTCGGATATTCGTCTCCCCATTTTTTGTTTTTGACGCCGTTTGTGACATAGCGTGCGGGGATGGTATTTTCTCCTGTGACAAGTGCCGCATCCGTAAGCGAATAGGTATCCTGAGTAAAGCCGCCATACAACACTGATCCCGCATAATCATAAGGTCCGGTTACGTTATCGGACGTAAGCAAAACGATATTCGAAATCCAGTTGTCACCGTTTGCCGAAAGATAAATGCAATATTTGCCCATCGTTTCGTTATAAATAATATCCGGAGCCCAAAGATATCCGTACCATGTATCCGACGAATCGTCGTCATTCCATGCCCTTATTTTGTCTATTGCTTCCTGTGTATAAGAGAGTCTGTAAATCCCGTCTTTTGATGTCCAGTTGCGAAGATCTGACGAATATCCCATTCCCATATGCGTTCCGAAAAGATAATAGGTTCCGTCAAAATCAAGAAATATCGACGGATCGTGACACGTGATGGTTACGGGATTATTCTTTTCGGAAGACGTAAGCGTCAAAGGATTTTGGTATACCTTAAGCTCAAAGGTAAATTTAATAATGCATTCGCAGCCGTTGTAGGTGATATATTGCATAACATTTAATTTTACAATGTCTGCATCATTTGAGGATGCCGCTTTAAATTCGCCCTTTGTGACGTTTTTGAGCGTCGCTCCCGCAAAAATTACATTTTCGTCACCCTTAATCGTACCGGAAGCAGTATATTCTTCTCCCGCCTGAATTACAGGATAGGAATAATCAAAACCCGTGTCAGAAATCGCAAGTCCGTCCGACAAAACATATTTATATGTACCTTTTGCTATTCTGTAATATTTTTTGTCATTTTTAAGACGCAAAACAAAATTTATGTCCTCTCCCGCCGCATATTCAATCTTGTCGAGCGTAAATTCCGCGGATATATCTGAGTCCTCTGCCGTAACGGTCGATTTTAAGCTTTCGGTATCTGCCATATTGTCTGTATTCCCCTTATTTTCGTTATTTTCGTTATTTTCGGAATTTTCGTTATTTTCCGAGGATTCGTTATTTTGGTCTGCGGGATTATTTGTTCCGTTGTTGCCGCATCCAACCGTCATTGCCAAAATAAGTAAAATTCCGATAAAACATAATAATTTTTTTTTCATAAGTGCTCCTTTTTTTATGCAAAAGCGTTGTCTGCCTGATGCACGACTTTACTTTTCTCATGCACCCGGCACACAACGCTCCGGGGGAAAATCCCCCGGAGTGTCATATTTAACTCATATACCCCTAAAAAAAGCTTTTAAAATCATATTTAAAATCTTACTGTTCCTATCTTTCGGGGCCGACAACGATGCAGGATCATATAGCTTCAGAGAAGTCTCGGAGCTTCAAGTATGTAACCTGCCTGCTCGATGATTATATTTTTGTCGCTTGTCGGATAAGGAAGTTTGTTGAAGGCTTCAAGGTTTGCCGTCGGCCAGATGTATTCGTCACCGTACATAATCTGGAGCATCTGTCCGAATTCGGCCTGCGTATCCGCATCCGACCACCATTTCATAAATTCCCAGGCCTTTTGTTCCCTCTCATCGTTCGAGGAAAACATAACCGTACTTTCCGCACCACCGGACATATATCTTTTTATTTCGCCCGTTTCTTCGTCTTCAACACCGGGCACAAGAGCAATGCTCCAGGAGTTTGCTATTTCGGGTGCGGCATTCAAGATAAGATTATAAGAGTTAAAATCCGCAATTCCTATCGGCAAATCACCGTTTCTGAAATGCTGATAGAAGTTCGGCACGTCAACCGGAAGATTGTAAAGCGTAAAGAGTTCGGTAAGCTCGGTAATTCCTTTAACCGTTCGATCGGAATCAAGCGTTATGTCAAGCGCCGTCTCGCCGTAAAGCGTTCCGTCGTTTTGGTAAATAATGGGCGTTGTGCCGTGGAAGTTTCTCATTGCAAGCATCGCGGCAGTCTGATAATAAACGTTTAAGCCTCTCATCTGGAGATTCGGCAATATCGCAATCAGTTCGTCAAGCGTATTCGGGACGCTTACGCCTATTTTTTCGAGAATATCCGAACGATAAAACATTACATAAAAGTTCATTGTTTCGGGGAGCGAATAAAGTCCGTCTCCCACAACCGACGAAACAAGAAGCCCTTCGGAATATCGCCCGAAAACTTCTTTGTAATCGGAAAACTTTGTCAGATCGACAAGAGCTCCCCTTATTGCAAGCTCAAAGGGAATGGAATAATTTATACCCGTCGCTATGTCAGGCGTGTCACCCGAAGCATTTGAAAGCACAAGCTTGTTTGCATCCGTCATGATACAAAGATCGACTTCGATTCCCGTATCTCGCGTAAAGCCTTCGTCAATCATCTTTTGCATAATTTCAACATATTGACGCGGACGGTTTACCCATACCTGAATGTGGTCTTTAGATGCGCTCTCCGTCGAATAGCTTTGTGCAAAAAACGAATAAAAGAATCTGCCGACAGAAAGACCTATGCTTTTAAAAAATCCCGCACCCTTAGGGAGCTTTGCGTCCTCCTCGTAAATATAAATTCTGTCTATCGACACATCGTTTGAATTGATTACGTCAATAAAATTTGCTATTTGCGTATTTATTGAATTCTGGCTTGTCGAAAGCTCATCTACTCTGTAAATAAGCTCATCCGGATTTTCCGCAAGAGATTCAAGCTCGCTTGCCGCAATTCTTAAATATGCAAAGCATGCAACGTCTTCTCCGCTTTTTTCTCCGATGAGTTCCGCCGCCATGTCGGAAAGCTCATATAATTCATTAACCCATGACGTAAGATTTTCCTTTAATCCGGGGATATAGCGCGTAAGCCTGATATCGCTGTACTTTATGCTGTCGTCGTTTGAGCCCACAACCTTTGTGACTTCAAGCGAGAGATCGTTTATTTCGCTCATTATCCTGTTTGCGGCTTCAATCGCAAAACGAACCGGCTCCGCCGAAATCGTAAGCGAAATCGTATGCGTTCCCTTTTCAAGATAAACGCTCAGTTTGTTTTTTTCCGAATCCGCAAGCGTATAATTTTTATATTTGGTCGTATAATTTATTGCCTGATTTTTGAATGCCGAATTAGGGAATTCATTGTCAATCCTGAAGTCCACATATACCGGAAAATCGCTCTTTTCGGATTGCATATAATTCATTGCGATATAATAATATCCGGCCTTTTCGACATCAAAGAAATAAGTAACCGTCTGACCCGCCGTATCAAAGGACGCACCGTCAAGAATGTTTAAGACCGTTTCTTTTGACGAAAGCGGGTAAAGAGCAGAATTATATTCCGCTGCCGCATGAATCGAAGAATCGTTTCTTTCGTAAAAGTCAATCGCATTGATTGTGATGAGTGCGTCACCTTCCGCCTTTTTTGAACCCGTATATTCTTTTATTGTTTCCTTTGCCGACAAAGTAATGTTTCCAAAAAGGAAATTTCCTTCACTCACATTAATTGTAAGCTTATGCGTGCCCTTTGAAAGAGAAACCAAAAGCGCGTCCGAATAATTGTAGGAAGAATCCATTACTGCCTTTGTGCACCACGTAATCTTTTTGTCCGGCATAACCACTATCTCGTTTCCGTAGCGGTCGTAATCGCAAAGCCTGTCGGCAATCCATACCGTTTCAAACTTTAAGTTTCTCATTTCGTAAAAAGGAAACTCGTCGTCCACCTTAACGGAAAATTCTATGGGCAAAATGGAATCGTCATAAGAAAGATAATCAAAACTCATGACATAAAGCGCATTTTCGGGAACGGTAACCATAACTTCGATTTCATCGCCTACGCTTAAATCGGCAACCGAAGTTCCGTAATCATAATTAACGTCCGTAAGACATGTCTTATATTCATCGCTTATTGTGTCACCGATTTCATATATGATGTCTTCGCCCTTATATTCCTTGTATTTGTAGGTCTCAGAAACACGTGTGTATCCGTTTGTGATTCTTTCGGAGCTCAAGGAAATTTGGGTGTCGGAATAGTTTTCGGTTGTTGTGCCGAGAGACTTATTTTTAAGATCAGCGGCATAAGTCGTATTTCGGGCATTCATCCCGCAAATCCCGGTGCTTCCGAGCATCAATGCGGCTGCCAAACACAGCGATGTTATTTTTTGTAACCCCTTCCGTATCATTACGGACCTCCGATTATATTTTTACTCACACATATTTTATTTATTTTGTTTCAACTTCCAAATGAAGAACGCTGCACTTGGGGATATTTATGGATATTTTTGTTCCGTTTACCGTGAAGCCGTTAAATTCGTCCGTATGAACGGTATCCGGTACTTCAAACGTATTGTGTGCATGCATCTCGTTTGTGATGATTTCGCCTTTTGCCGACAAAACTTCCGTATCCGTAAGCTCCGCTTCCACATCATAATCCTCGTCAACCGAAAGATTGGTGAGCGTAATATGGATTTTTCCGTTTTTGTCGACGGAAACGGATTCGGTAAGATTCGGAACCATATATTCCTTTTCGAGGCCTATGGTCTTGGTATCCAGATGGCTGTCAATGAGTTCATTGTCCTGGTGGCACGAATACATTTTGAATACGTGGTAGGTGGGAGTCTTAATCATCTTCTCGCCCTCGGTAAGAATTACCGCCTGGAGCACGTTTATAAGCTGTGCGATGTTTGCCATCTTTACTCTGTCGCAATGCTTGTTGAAAATATTTAAGTTGATTCCCGCAACAAGCGCATCTCTCATTGTGCTTTGCTGATAAAGAAAGCCGGGATTTGTGCCGGGCTCGCATGTAAACCACGTTCCCCATTCGTCGACGATCATTCCGACTTTTTTGTCGGGATCGTACTTATCCATTACGGCACCGTGCTTTGTAATCAGTTCTTCCATGAAAAGAGTCTTTGACAAGGTCTTATACCAAACCTTCTCATCAAACTCCGTAGCACTTCCCTTAACCTCCCAGCCTTCCGGATGTGTATAATAATGGAGCGAAATTCCGTCCATAAATCCGTGTGCGAATTCGGCATGATCAAAACATGTCTTCATAACGATGTCCGTCCATCTGTAATCGGCAACGTTTGCACCGCAGGCAATTTTATAGATAGGCTTCTTGGGATTGTAATTTCTTATATATGTCTGATATCTTCTGTACATATTTCCGTAAAACTCGGGAGTCATATTGCCGCCGCATCCCCAGTTTTCGTTGCCGACACCAAAATAATCAACCGTCCAGGGTGCCTCATGTCCGTTTTTTTTGCGTTCATCCGCCATGGGTGACACACCTTCAAATGTCATATATTCAACCCACTCGCTCATTTCCTGCACTGTGCCGCTTCCCATATTGCCGTTTACATAGGTTTTGCATCCGAGCTGGCGCGCAAGCTCCATAAATTCATGAGTGCCGAAGCTGTTGTCTTCGACAACGCCGCCCCAGTGAGTATTGATCATCTTTTTTCTTGTATTCTTGGGGCCTATGCCGTCCTTCCAGTGATACTCGTCGGCAAAGCATCCGCCCGGCCAACGAAGTACCGGAATCTTCATCTCGCGGAGCGCCGCAACAACATCGTTTCTCATGCCGCAAGTATTCGGAATATCGGAATTCTCACCGACATAAAGTCCTTCATAAATACATCTGCCGAGATGCTCCGAAAAATGTCCCTGAATTTCCGGATTGATATGCCCTACTGTCTTTTTGGGGTTGATTGATAATTTGTACATGTCATGTTCTCCTTTTGTTTAAGTGATTAATTAAATGTTAAAGTATTTCGGTATGCTTAACCTGTTTTATTTAAGTTTTTGTTTAACTATTACTACTTTTGTTAAACTTTATCCTAAAGATAACCTACGTTGGGATAAAAATCAATATCTTTTTTACAATTTCTTCAATTTTTTTTAACTTTTTTTGTGCATGTTGTACAGTTAAAATTTTCACATAGTTTTTCGTTTAAGTAAAAGCTTGTGTTATGAACATTTGACGCGTTGATTTGGCAGTGTAATGTTTTTAAGCAGTTTGTGAACTATTTAACTCTTGACTTAAAATTACCTCAGATGTATAATCTGTTTTAAAAGTGTCTTAAGACATATTGCTTTGAATTAAAAGGTTTTTAAGGCATATGCGCCGCACACCTCTATGTAAAACACCCATCAACCGAAAGGATAACTATTATGCTTTACTTACATTCTCTTGAAGAAGCCGACGAAATTTTTAAAGCTCTCAGCACTCCCATGCGTTTAAAAATAATGCAGCTGATTTACGAGAACAAAAATTTAAGCATGAACGATCTTGCGGAAGCACTGGATCTCACAAATTCCGCCATTTCTCTTCACGTAAGCAAGCTCGAATCCGCAGGTCTTGTCGCAATTCAGACGACCTCCGGGAAACGCGGCATCAGAAAAATAGTCACACCGCTTCACGATAAATTAATAGTCGATCTTGCTCCGCATGAAGCCTCAAAACCATGCTACAGGGATGAAATCGCGGTCGGTCACTTTACGGCAATCGATGCTCACCCGACATGCGGGCTTGCAACTCCGTCCACAATAATCGGCGAACTTGACGATCCGCGCACGTTTTCCTATCCCGAACGCTTCAATGCGGGCGTTCTTTGGTTCGGCTACGGAAGCATAACCTACAATCTCCCCAACCGCCTGCGTGCCGGCCAAACGGTTTCCGAAATTCAGATATCCTTTGAAATTTCTTCCGAATGTCCTAACGTAAATGAGGATTATCCGAGCGATATTTATTTTTCAATTAACCAAATTATGCTCGGCAAATGGATTAGCCCGGGTGACTATGGTGCACGCAAAGGAATCGTTTCTCCTTCTTGGTGGCCTTCGCCCCTCAACCAATACGGGCTTTTAAAGACGCTCATAATAAACAAAGAAGGCTCCTTCATAGACGGAACCCACAAGATATCGGATGTCACGATAGACGATCTCAAAATTCAATATAATTCGACAATAGATTTAAAATTTTCCGTCCCGAAGGATACCGTAAATTGCGGCGGTCTCACACTGTTCGGCTCGGAATTCGGCGATTATGCGCAAAACATCGTTGTAAACATTTACTACGATGAGACAGTAAATTATTAGGTAATAACGTGTTGAATTATTAGGCATAAAAAAAGAGAGCCCGAAGGGCTCTTTTTTTATGTTTTTTTGTCGATTTTTTGGATTTTCGTCCATGAGATGGAGAATATGAATTTAAATAAAAAATCTGATGTCATTTTAAATGACACCAGATCCAAAGATTAACCTTCTATTTGATATGAAGCAATTCTCTTGCATTTGTATCCGTCACGCGCACATATTCTTCTTCCGAAAAATAGTTTCTTAAAGCCGAAAGTGTTTCCTTCTGCCCCGCCCACGGTGAATCGGATCCGAACAAAATGTGGTTTATTCCGACCGTTTCCTTGATTTTGTCGGCGGTATCTTTAATAATCGTCTTTTCTTCTTCCTTCCACGTTGTATTTGTGGGCACATCAACAAACGAAAAGGCTGTGTCGACATAAATACCGAATCCCGCAATATTTTCGGGAACACGCTCCCACTCTGCCCAGGCACCCATATGCGCAAGAACCGCTTTGTCAGGCTTAACGTCATGCAGCATATCATGAATTTTTAAAATATCGCTTTCGTAATTTTCATGATAACTTATGTCAAAGCCCGCATGCGTGACAACAATGAGCCCAAGCTCCGATGCCGCATAAATTATGCGTTTTGTCCTTATGTCGTTTATGTCGACACCGGTAAACACAGGATGAAGTTTTATTCCTTTTACTCCGTTTTCCTTTAAGGAAAATAATATTTCCTTATAGTTTTCGTTATCCGGGTGAATTGCTCCGAAAGACAATATTCCGGTATTTCCGCCGTTTGCATAAAACTCTTCGTTTATCTTAAAAACGGATTCGTTAATCGATATACTCTGCTTTGCCGCCGTTGCGACGGGAAGCACAACGGAAATATCAATTCCCGCCTCAGCCATTGATTTAATGAGCCCCGTACCGGTTCCGTTTGTATGATAAGGTATCATAGAGCTTTCGGAGAGCTTATTTAACGCTCTTTCCGCAATTTTTTCGGGGAAAGTATGCGTATGAAAATCTATGGGCATTTGTTTAACCTCTGTTTTCCTTTGCGACAAGATTGTCTGCACCGTAACGCTTACGAAGTACGGGTTTTTCGATTTTGCCCGTTGCATTTCTCGGAATTTCTTCAAAAAAGATTTCCTTCGGACGCTTGTAGCGCGGCAAATCCATACAAAACTCGTCAATTTCTTCTTTTGTTGCGGTAAAACCTTCTTTTATTTCGATTATGGCAGCCGTCTTTTCGCCGAGACGTCTGTCGGGAAGTCCGATTACGGCAACGTCCTTTACCTTGTTGTTTTTGCGGATAAAATCTTCTATCTGAACGGGATAAATATTTTCGCCGCCCGATACAATTACATCCTTCTTTCTGTCAACAAGGAATATAAATCCGTCGGGATCAAGCATTGCCATATCGCCCGTATAAAGCCATCCGTCTTTTAAGCACTCTTGCGTTGCTTCGGGATTATTGTAATAACAAGTCATGACACCGGGTCCCTTAACTATAAGTTCTCCGACATCACCCTGCTTTACCGTAATACCGTTTTCGTCAACAATCTTTGCTTCCCATCTGTAGCCCGGCACACCGATTGCGCCAACCTTGTGAATATTTTCTATTCCCAAATGAACACATCCGGGCCCCGTCGATTCCGAAAGTCCATAGTTTGTGTCATATTGATGGTTGGGGAAATATTCCTTCCATCTCTTGATAAGCGACGGAGGAACGGGCTGTGCGCCGATATGCATAAGACGCCATTGATCGAGATGATAATCCTTTGGATTTAAATCTCCTCTGTCAAAGGAATCAAGTATATCCTGTGCCCACGGCACAAGAAGCCATACGATAGTGCATCTTTCGGCAGAAATTGCCGAAAGTATGACATCGGGACGCGTGCCCTTTAAGAGCACTGCCTTGCTTCCCGCAACGAGACTGCCCATCCAGTGAAATTTTGCTCCCGTATGATAAAGCGGCGGTATGCAAAGAAACGTGTCGTCACGGCCTGTCTTATGATGTACCTGCTCCATCTCCGCTGCCTGAGTAAGCGATCTGTGTTTATGAAGTATGGCTTTGGGGAAGCCTGTCGTACCCGAAGAAAAATAAATTGCGCCGAAATCATCCTCCGTAACGGGAATTTCGGGATCAGCGGAAGAGCAGTCCTGGACAAGCTCTCTGTAAGATTCGGCAAAATTCGGGCAATTGTCTCCGACATATATGAGAAGTCTTCCCGTGCTTAATTTTTCGGCATGCTGTTCGATTCTTCCTATAAATTCGGGGCCGAATACGATTGCATCAACCTCGGCAAGATTTGCACAATACAAAATTTCATCCGCATCATATCTGAAATTGAAAGGAACGGCGATCGCACCCGTCTTTAAGATTCCAAAATAAATCGGAAGCCACTCGAGGCAGTTGTACATAATGATTGCAACCTTGTCGCCCTTTTTGATTCCGCGTCCGATTAACATATTTGCGAAGCGATTTGACTTTTCGTTAAACACTCCCCATGTAATCTCGCGTCTGTAAGGCTCAAAACGTGTGGGCTCAATGAGCTCCGATTCCTTCCATGTGACACGTCTTGTGTCCTTTTGCTCCGGATTCAGTTCCACAAGCGCAACTTCATTGCCGTATAATTCGGCATTTCTTCTCAAAAAATCTGTAACAGGCATCTTAATTTACTCCAAATTTATATTTTTGCAATACTCCCAATGATTAAGGAAGCAAAAAATCAACTTCCGACATGCAATAATACAACAATTTAGGGGCTTTTTAAAGCCCCTAAATCATCAAATCTTTAAATTTTCAAATGTTTCATTCATTAAATATCTTCTTCCTTTATAAACTCAAAGCCTTTTCCCTTGAGCAGCTTTTCTGCCGCATCAACATCATCGACACGGAAAACGACATAGGCGTTATTTTGTGTTCCCGCCGTAAATGCATATGAATACTCAACATTTATTTCGGCATCCTCAAGCACCTTAAGCACATTATAAAGAGCGCCGCGCTTATCGTTCATTTTAACCGCAATGACATCGGTTGTCTTTACTATATAATCCTTTGACAGGATATTTTTTGCCTTTTCGGTATCGTTTACGATGATGCGCAAAATACCGAAATCCGTTGTATCGGCAATACTCATCGCACGAAGATTTATATCATTTTCCGAAAGCACACGGATAACCTCAGAAAGGCATCCTTTTTGATTTTCGATAAAAACAGCAAGTTGTGTGATTGCCATAATCTTTTTCCTCCTTTATCAATGAAGCTTACGATTGTCTATAACACGCACTGCTTTGCCCTCCGAGCGCTCGATGGACTTGGGAGGTACAAGATGAACCTTGGGGCCGATTCCTACCATCGTACGGATTGCGGCTTCAAGCGACTTTTCTCTTGCCTGGATATCCGAAACCTTATCCGAGAACTGTTCGGGAAGAAGCTCAACGTTTACGTCAAACGTATCCGTATTGTTTACGCGGTCAAGAATAATCTTGTAATTCGGTGCATAACCTTCGTTGATGAGAACAGTCTCAACCTGGCTCGGGAATACGTTTACACCGCGGATAATCATCATATCGTCGCTTCTGCCCATAGGCTTGCTCATTTTTACATGAGTTCTGCCACAGGAGCACTTTTTTCTGGTGAGTCGGCAAAGATCTCTTGTTCTGTAACGAATAAGCGGGAATGCTTCCTTGTCGAGCGACGTGAATACAAGCTCACCCACTTCGCCGTCCGGAAGCACCTCACCCGTTTCGGGATTGATGATTTCGGCATAGAAATGGTCTTCGTTTATGTGAAGTCCGGTTTGCTCGGAGCATTCATAGGATACACCTGGTCCGCTGAGTTCTGTAAGTCCGTAAATATCATATGCCTTTATTCCGAGGCTCTTCTCAATGCTCTTACGCATTTCTTCGGTCCAGGGCTCGGCGCCGAAGATACCTGCCTTTAATTTATTGTCCTCCGGCTTATAGCCGTGTTCCTTGAGTGCTTCACCGATATATGCGGCATATGAAGGCGTGCAGCAAAGAATCGTCGCATTCAAATCCATCATGAATTGAATCTGGCGCTCTGTATTTCCCGATGACATGGGAAGCGTAAGGCATCCGAGCTTGTGCGAACCGCCGTCAAGTCCTGCACCGCCCGTGAAAAGTCCATAGCCGTAGCAAACCTGTACAACATCTTCATTTGTGCCTCCTGCGGCAACAATTGCACGTGCGCAGCACTCATACCACAAATCGATATCATGCTGAGTATAAAAAGCCACAACTCTCTTTCCCGTTGTTCCTGATGTCGAATGTATTCTTACGCAGTCCTTAAGATCGGTTCCGAGAAGTCCATAAGGATAAGCCTCTCTCAAATCACTTTTGGAAAGAAAAGGAAGGAGCTTTATGTCGTCAATCGACTTAATGTCTTCGGGCTTTATGCCCTTTTGATCCATAAGGTCGCGGTAATATTTTACATTTTCGTATACGTGCTTTACCTGACGCACAATTTTTTCGTTTTGTATATTTACAATTTCGTCTCTGCTTGCCGTTTCGATTTTCTCTTGATAATATCTTTCCATATACATATTTCCTTTCGGTAAAATTTTGGATGTTTATCCCAATACATACATCCGCATATTTACCCCGGCTCCGTTTTTTTACTCCGAATTTTATTTTCCGTAATTAAATCCGAGTTCAAACGCCTTTAAATTGGCTTCGATAAATTGAGGCTTAACAACCTTTTTAATCGAATTAACCCATTCGTCATAAGGAATATCAAAATATTTTGCGAGACGTCCCATTAAAACGATATTTGTGGACTTGGGACTTCCCACGCTCTCCGCAATTTTGTATGCATCGATTTCGTCGACAAAAACGCCCTTTTCGCGGAGTTCGTCAAGCGCCCCGTACGGATATTCGGCATTTCCTATAATAACCGGCATCGGATCGATGCATTGCGAATTTACGATTATCTTTCCGTCCTTCTTAAGACATGAGGCATATCTTGCAGCTTCTATCTTTTCAAACGAAACGATGAAGTCTGCCTCACCTTCCGTAATAATCGGAGAATAAACCTTGTCACCATATCTTACATATGTGACAACGGAACCGCCACGCTGGCTCATTCCGTGAACTTCGCTGACCTTTACGTCAAAGCCCGAATCAATAAGAATCGTTCCGAGGAGCTTACTTGCAAGAAGGCTTCCCTGTCCGCCTACGCCGACAATCATAACATTTTTTGTTTCCATTATCTGTCTACCTCCATTGCGTGAACTTTACACATTTGCGTGCAAACATCGCAGCCGACGCAAAGAGATGTATCTATGTGTGCCTTGCCGTTCTTTATGCTGATTGCGGGACATCCGATTTTTAAGCATTGTTTACATCCCACACATTTATCCGTATTGATGCGGACGGGCGATTTTGCCTTAACGTACTTTAAAAGTGCGCAGGGACGTCTCGAAATAATAACGGAAGGCTCGGGAATTGCGATTTCTTCCAAAATCGCATCTTCACATTCTTTAATATTGTAAGGATCGACAACTCTTACACGGTTAATACCGATTGCGTGAACAAGTGCGGTTAAGTCTACCTTTGCAGCCGGATCACCCTTCAAATTGTATCCCGTTGTGGGATTTTGCTGATGTCCGGTCATACCCGTAATCGAGTTGTCAAGGATAATAACGGTTGAATTTGTTGCATTGTACGAAATATTCACAAGACCCGTCATTCCGGAATGCATAAATGTCGAATCGCCTATAACGCAAACGGTACGCTTTTCGGTTTCCTCGCCGCCCGCCTTGTTAAAGCCGTGAAGTCCGGATACCGATGCGCCCATGCAAAGCGTCGAATCAAGCGCAAAAAGCGGTGCCGCACTTCCGAGAGTATAACATCCGATATCTCCGAGTGTTGTAATTTTGTTTTTTGAAAGTGCATAGAAAAGTCCTCTGTGAGGGCATCCCGGGCACATAACGGGCGGACGCATGGGGATCACGGTTTCCGCAGTGATTTTTTCGGGCACGTCAAAACCAAAGGCTTTCTTAACCGTAAGCTGCGAATATTCGCCGATCGGAGTAAACATTTCTTTTCCGATACAATTTATACCGAGACTCTTTACATGTGTCTCGATAATTCCGTCAAGTTCTTCTATTACATATAATTTTTTAACCGATGCCGCAAAATTTTTGATGAGTTCGACGGGCAAAGGATTAATCATTCCGAGTTTTAGTACGGATACAGTGTCTCCGAACACTTCCTTGACATACTGATAGCAGGTACCCGCACAAATAATACCCGTGTCTCCAGAGCCCTCGATATGGTTAACGGGATCGCTTTCCGCAAATTCAACAAGCTTCTTCGTTCTCTCTTCAACAAAAGGGTGCTTCTTTATGGCATTTGCGGGTGCCATAATATATTTTTGCGGATTGCGCGTATACTCCGGAAGCTCTTTTTCGATTCTTTCGCCAAATTCCACAAGACTCTGGGAATGTGCTATCCTTGTGCACATTCTGAAAAGTACCGGCGTATCAAATTTTTCCGAAATTTCAAAGGCACGCTTTACAAATTCCTTCGCTTCAAAGGAGTCTGCGGGCTCAAGCATTGGAACCTTTGATGCGATTGCGTAATGCCTTGAATCCTGCTCATTCTGTGACGAATGCATTGCCGGATCGTCGGCCACAAATACAACAAGTCCGCCGCCAACGCCCGTATATGAAAGCGTAAAGAGCGGATCTGCGGCAACATTAAGTCCTACATGCTTCATTGCGCACGCACTTCTTGCTCCGCGAAGGGATGCTCCGAATGCCACTTCAAGCGCAACCTTTTCGTTCGGCGCCCATTCGGCATAGATTTCGTCATATTTTGCGGCATATTCCGTGATTTCGGTGGAAGGAGTTCCGGGATAGCTTGAAACTACCTTTACTCCGGCCTCAAACAGACCGCGCGCTATGGCTTCATTTCCTAACATTAACTTCTTCAATGAATCATCCCTCTCTGTTTTTAAAATATTTCTCGGCATTATAATACCATTTATGACAAAATTCAAGAAAAATCTTGCATATTTATGCGATAGACATGTATACAATTATACGGTGATTTATGAAACCATACGTATATCAGTCAAAAACCTGCCCGTTAAAACTTCCCTTTTAAGAGTCTTTCTGCCTCTTCTCTTGTGATTTCGTTATTGTTGCACTCGGACATAATCTGAACGTCCCTTGTTCTTAATTTATAGAAAAGCAAAAGGATTACGAGCGCAACCGTAAATCCGAGAGCCGGAAGAAGGCAAAAAAGCTTCCATACGCCGTCCGTTACGCTCTCCGGCTGAACGGCATTTTCGCCTTCCACAAATCCCACGTAAGAAAGACTTATAAGAACAATCGAACCGATCAGGGCATTTTTTAATTTTGCCACAAAGCACTGGAGACTGAACGTAATTCCCGCTGCCCTCGTGCCTGATTTATAAGTTCCGTATTCAACCGTATCCGCAACAAGCATATAAATTATCACCTGCCAGAATCCGAGTCCGGTGCACTTAAGCATAATAAGTACAAGAGCAACAGCTAAATTGTCATATCCCACAAAATAAGTCACGATATCCATTATGACTGCGAAAAGAAGTCCCGCCGCGAGTACATAAAACTTATCGAATTTCCTCGAAAGCACAGGCACAATAGCGCATACAACAATCACCGACACGGCAACTCCGCCCGCGACGAGCGTCGCCATATCTTCCCTTCCGAGACAGATTCGTCCGAGGTAAATTGCCATTTTTTGTTCAACCGACGACAATCCCAGTATCAGCATCGCAAGAAGCGCAATAATCAAATACTTATTGTGCTTCAGATATTTAAGCATATCGGAAATTTCGGGATTTTCCTGTTTTGTATCAGCCATCACGCGCTCTTTTGCCGTAAAAAGCACAGGTATCATAAGAACAACCGAAACACATACGAATACAACCGCAGCGGCAAACCATCCAAGCCTCGGACGCACAAGCGGAATGAGGACTGTCGCAAGTACGCCGCCCACCATCGTCCACAATTTTCCGCCTGCAATCACATAACTTCTCTCACTCACGTTGGGAGTCATAACCGTTGTGATCGCAAAAATCGGCGTATCCTGAATCGTATATGCCATGTCAAAAAGAATATATGCAATAAGAAACAATACAATCTTTGCGGTATTGTTTAGGCTTTCCGGTATGGCAAATATCGCAACCGTCGTTATCCCGAGCGCCGAAACGCCTATTTTTATCCAAGGGACAAACTTTTGTCCGTTTTTGAACGTATGTCTGTCCACAATATAGCCGAATATTACGTCATTTACGGCATCCCAGAGCTTTGGAACAAGAAGTATCACAGCTGCCGTGGCAGCCGCAATTCCTATATCCGTAAGAAACGTTTCGATAAATCCGACATATCCCCAAAGAATATTCTGCCCCAAAAAGAACATGCAATAAGTCACATATTCCTTTTTTGATACAACATAACCCTGCTTTTGCTTCCCCATAATAAACCTCCGTCTTAAGCACCTTCGTTTAAATGATTTTTACCCTGTTACCTTCCGGCGAACCCGTAATTCCGAAATGTCCGGTTATTTTTATTCAATCCCGAATTCCAAAATATCTATAGCTCCTTCTCCAAAAAACTCAAATATTATCGGATATTCCGATTTGTGATTTGTTTTAAATTCCGCCGAAAACTCGGTAAATACGTCACAAGAGCTTAAAAATATTTTCGCGTCATATGATTTTACGGGATATTTTGGCTCATTTACCTTTTCCGTATTCCCGCACATCTTTTCGTCTGTTTTGACATATATCACGCCTCTCCCGTTTCCCCGAACGGTTATGGTAATTTTATGCGTCTCCTTAATGTCAAAATATTTAAAATATGCTCTTGCGCCATTCTTAAAATTCGTAATGTATTGATAGGGTGCCACCCCATCACTCCCGTAATCGTAATCTTCACCCGACTGCGTAAAATACGGATAATCCGGATTCCACGTGCCTTTCTTTGACCGGCACGATTTTCCGTTCATATTTATATAGCATGCCATATATGCGGGATATGTGCCCGGTTCAGAAAAAGCTTTTCCCCGTAATCCTTCGGACGTAATATGAACTTGCGGTATACTGCCGTCCGGCAAAATCTCAATCCTTTCGGCACAGGCCTGCCTCGAAAACTCGCATGCATTTGTCTGTCTGTGATAAAAAATATAATATTTTCCGTTTATCTCTTCAATGCTTCCGTGATTGTTTCCTATCGGTGTTTTTGCGTCTTCGTAGGTTTCTGCGCCGAATATATCCCCGTTGCTTATTATTACTCCTCCGTAATAAAAAGGGCCGACAGCATTTTTTGAAACAGCAAAACACAATTCATGGCTCTTTACTGACGAATAAACAAAATAATACATTCCGTTTATTTTTCGCACGGAGCTTGCTTCAAAAAACTCATGTCCCTTAAAATCGCGGGTGTCATATCCGATTACGGGAATAATCGGCACAGGCTCTCTCTTAATCGTTATCATGTCATCTGCGAGTTCCGTAACGAGAGACGCCTTTTTATCTTTTACAAAATTAACATATTCCTTTTCCCTGTCGCCGTTTCCGTAATAAAGATAAATCCGTCCGTCATCATCCGCAAAAACCCCGGGATCAAACACGCGATAATCGCCCGGCCGTTCGCCTATTATCCCGCCATTTTTGTCTCGCAGCAGTCCCAAATATTTAAATTCTCCCGCAGGCGTATCCGATACCGCAACACCGACCGATTTAAAAAAATAATCTGTGCAATAATAAAGATAATATCGTCCGTCTTTTCCACGCACAACATCGGGTGCCCAATATTCGTGATTACCGTCACCTGTTCTCGGATCTTCCGACTTTTTGTATATTACTCCCTCATATTTCCATTCGGTAAGGTCATAAATGCTAGCCGAATAACATATATAATCATTCATGCAATAACGTGTGCCGTTAAATCTGTCATGACTTCCGTATATATATACTCTTTCCCCAAACACATGCGGCTCACCGTCAGGCACATATTCATATTCCGGAAGATAGGGATTTATCCCCTTTATCACACCTTTTCCCATACTATTTTTTCTCTTTCGTTGCATTTTCTCGGTGTAACAAAAAAATCACGTATCACGACATTTTTTGTATGTCTTATAAAAATTCCGTATGCGGGAACGTCTCCGAGCCTGTTGTATTCGGGATATTCCCGTGCCGTGGGATAAAGCTTTGCGCCCGTAACCGTATCGATTGTGGGTTCATTGTCCACAGTATTTTCGCATGCCATAACGGGATTTAGATGTTCCGTCGATTCACGGTATTTGACAACAATATTTTTTAAAATAATATCCTTGCAATACGAAAACTTAGTAGCCCCCTTCACCACATGTTCCCCGTCGGATACTGCATCAGATGCACCGGTTATGACTGATGCCGCTTCAACCATGTCAGCCCTGACGTTTTTGATTGTCACATTCTTTACTTTGCCTGACCATTCCGCAGTATTTGCTCCAAAACGCATTCTGTTGTTTGCGCTTATAAATATCGGACATTGAACATTTAACATTTTGATATCCGAAATGTCGATATTTGACACACAAGCTCCGTCCGCCGATTCGATTGACACGCCCGTGCATGCACCGGGATATATATCAGGAAGCTCAAGCACCGAATCCATAACCGTAACGTCCGAAATATCCGCGCTTGTCTCCGTACCGATTTTGAAGCAGTTTGCAACAGACTGCATAACGCATCTGTGCACCGTAATATTGTGCATTTTGTGCCCCGACGTGTTTTTTAATACTATTGCATCGTCCGCCGCCGCAACAAACGAATCCTTCACAATGCAATTGCTTGTGCCGTTAATGTCGATTCCGTCCGCATTTGCCACATGACGGTTGTCGTTTATTATGAGTTTTTCTATATGCACCTTGTCTGAATTAAGGAGATTAAGCGTCCACTCAGCCGAATCCGAAAGCACAAAATTGTTTATGATAACATTTTTGCAATTTCTTATTTCTACAAGCTTTTGGCGTTTATAGTCCATCTTAAGCCCGCGTATCCGCTGCCTTGCGATTTGCTTTAGGCGCTGTGAATTTTCAAAATCCGGGATTTTGTCGGACATAAGAATAGGCGGCATAAAATCGGCTTCAATTTTTGGATAAATGCTTTTTAATTTCTCATTCGGAAGTCCGACAAAGCATTCTCCCTCGCCGTTAAGTCCGCCGCCGCCCGTAAATATTATATTTTCCTTGCCGTCGGCGACAATGAGAGCCCCGTCATATTTGTCGGGATTTCGACTTCCGTAAATCACCGATCCTTCCGTCACAAAAAGAGTGACATTACTCTCCATATATATCGTTCCCGAGCGGTAATTGCCGTTTACGAAAACCGTGCCGCAGGTTTTGTGTGCCGCTTTGATTGCCGAATTTATCGCGTCCGTACTCAAAAAATCGGTGTCGGAAACGGCACCGAAATCCCTAATGTCATAAATATTTTCATTCGGACATGTTTCGTGTTTGTCATGAAAAATATCATTATCGAACACATCCGCAATGTTATTGTAATAATCCCCGGGCAAAGCCCCAATCACATCATTGTATTTTTGTATGTCCCGTTCCATTTATACAGTCCTCCTGTCTTTTCCCGTCCTTTCGTAATAATCCTTTTTGTCGCGGTACATATCACGCTCCGCATCTATAATAAGTTTCAAAACATTTTTACCTTCTCCGTATGCCGCCCCTATAGCCGCAAGACCGTCATTATTCAGAATATCATACTTTAAATCATTTACGATAAGCTTAAAATCCATATCGCTTATATAAGGCTTTATAACAACAAATTCGTCGCCGCTTATTCTGAACACTCCCTGCGTTCCGAAGCGCTTTTTTAAGAGCATCGCATATTTGCAAAGGTATTCGTCACCCGACATATGCCCGAAGTTGTCATTCGTAAATTTAAGTCCGTTCATATCCGTAAAGATAATTCCCACATAAGGCTCATTTTCTGCCTTTTTTAATTCCTCTTCATAAGCGCGTCTGTTTTTGAGTCCGGTAAGAGAGTCTTCCATGGTTGCGTTTATGAGTCCCTGCTCAGCCATTTGAATGCGTGCGATTTCCTTTGACTGCAAAGCCACATATGCCATTATGCATGAAATTGCTGCGCCGACATAATTTATGTCTATTTGGACATAAATATCTGCCGCCGATCCTCCGGTCATCACCAGAAGATACAAAAGAATCGCCATAAAGTCATGACGTCCCCATTTTTTTATATTTCTTATCACCCACAAAAGCACAAAAAGCATTGTGATTGCCGATGCTTTTCCGACGACAAAATACAAATCACCTTTTTCGAAATTGCCGTTTTGATAAGTAAAAACTCTGCCTGTGCATGACAAAAGAAGTGTCGTAAATATTCCTATTGTATTGAATATACCGGCCGCATAACAATATTTGTAATCAACATAATCACTGTGTGTACTGTTATAAAAAGCCACAACATAAAAGCATGCAAACACTATGATTATTTCGCCCATGCAAAGATTTATTGCGGTGAGCGCAGTTTCGATATTTACAAAGTTCTTGTCACCGTTATGAATAAGAATAATTATTTCGGAAGCAAGCGCAATAAGCGTCGACGACATAAGCCCTATGTAATACCTTGTCGTACGCGACCTGTATTGCATTTCAAACACGGTCATCATAAGAAGCACTACAAGCACAATAAGCGCCATCGCATTTAAGCTTATGCTTACAGCTTTTATCATTTCACTTCCCTTGTCCGCCATAAAAAGATAAAATTCATAATTTATTCTTATAGCAAATATTGCAAGCAAAACGATTATCGCAAGCCATATGTGCTTATATATTATATTTTTCTGTTTTTCTTTTAGCTTCATTTTAAATCACAATATTTCCCTATTTTTTTTATTGTTTCCCCAATCGTTTCCTCAATTCCGAGCCCCGTTTCGTCTATTATAATATCCGCATATTTTTCGTATAAGGGCTTACGCTCCGTATAAATATCATACAGAGTTTCCCCCGATTTAAAAACAACTCCCCTGTTTTTGATATCCGAAAGTCTTGCGGCAATTTTTTCATACGGAAGATATAAGTAGACAAAAATGCCGTTTGACTTTAAATTTTTCATGGCATCCGCTCCAAATACGGCACTGCCGCCCGTCGCAATTATACTTTTTTTTGATTTTATTCCCGAAAGTATGTCATTTTCGATTTTCAAAAAGCCGTCGGGACCTTTTTCTTCAATAATTTCCGAAAGAAGTTTTTTTGTTTTATTCTGAATCACTATATCGGTATCCGTAAAGGTAAATCCGAGCATTTTTGCAAGAATTACACCGATTGTGCTTTTTCCCGCTCCCGGCATCCCTATCAAAACAATATTTTTGTCAAAATCCGGTTTCATATCTTATTCGGACTCCGTTTCTGCGGTTTCAAAGGAAATTTTTTTTGAGATTTCTGAATTGCATTCCGTGATTTCTTTTTTTCCGTCGATATAATCTTTGTAAATTTCCCATATATCAAGCCCTGTATCCTCGGAATAATCGCTTATGTCAAAGCTTTTTATGAGTTCAATCCGCTCCGCTCTTGTCGTATTTTTTATGCTGTAATCATTCACCGTAAACTTCCCCCGGATACAATGTCTGTGAATAAAGCCGTCTTGTCTGCTTAAGCGCTTTTTGGGACGGTTCCGTATTTAAATCATATTCCGTTCCGGAAAAAATACATGCAGTATCGCGGTCATAAACAATGGCGTCTTCTTTTCCCCGTCCGAACAGATCGGCGTGAAGGACATAGCCGTCATGCGGGAATACAATAACCTGTTCACCTTTTGTATTATATAACCCCGGCATCACACCTCCGCCGCGCCTGTAGGCAAGGATATAATCGTTTCCTTCTCCGTTCCAGTTTGAATAGGAATCAACAATCGTAAGCCAGCCTTTTGTTTTTCTGTCTTCCTTCCATATTGTATGACCCATATTGTCAATCAAAAACATGCCGTCATGGCCGTCCCACTGTCCTTTATATCCGTCTCCGCGCCTGATTCTGTCAAGTCCCGCAATTTGCAGTCCCTTTTCGCCTTTTATAAAATGTCCGAGCGCAACATGTTGTGATTCGATTGTATCAAGATAACGCCATATCTCGTTCCCTTTTGTGTCATAAAGGCATGTGACGCTGCCACCGACAACAATTTCTGTTTCACCGTTTCCTCTTACGTCGCCTACCCACAGGCAATCCGCATGGTCGGACAAATCCTTACATGACCATAACACCCGTCCGTCAGACGAAAGCATATCATAGCCTGCCATCACTTCGTCACGCCCGTCGTGATTGTAATCGTAAACAAGCGGAAAGTGTCCTATGTTTCCCTTATGCGTCCAAAGAAGGTTAAAATCCATATCCATCGCCCACATATTAAAATATCTGTCTTTTAAAATTATATCCTGTGGTTTTGCGAGTCCCCTCAAATTTGCGATAAGGATGCAGTCGTGCGCGTCGGGATGAGGCAATAAAAATTCCCGTTTTGTTTCACCCGTCATTCCGTTAAGCACGAGAAACTTATCCTTTATGACACAAAGCACTTCAAGATATCCGTCGTCATCTATGTCATAAAGCTGAATCGGAAAATCGGAACCGAAGCCGCCGATTTTTTCGGGTGTTTTGCCCACTTCCCACATAATTTCGCCGTTTAACCTGTATGCGACGATATGCTCTATTTTGTGCGGCACATATCTATCGTCTATGTCACCGTCGCTTTGCGCAAAAACAATTTCCATGCGCCCGTCTGCGTCAAGGTCACCCAAATATCCTTTGCCGCCTTTAGCCTCATTTATATCAATTTTTCCGATTAATTTTGCTTCCATTTTATGTGCCTCTTGTGAACAATCTTTGTAGTTTTTCAGAACAATTCGTATACGGTTTGCGAAATTTATTCTCTCACAGACACAATACTCCCGTCGATTCCTATTGTAACAACGGTCACGGGAATCGTTTTTCCGCTGTTTTCGATTGCCGTAAATATTGCTCTTTCAAGTCCGCCGCAGCAGGGAACAATCATTCTCGTAAACGTGATCGATTTAATATTGTTATTCATAAATATATCCGTGAGTTTTTCGCTGTAATCTACCATATCAAGCTTGGGGCAGCCGATCAAAGTCACTCTTCCCTTTACAAATTCCTCATGAAAACGCGCATATGCATATCCCGTGCAATCAGCAGCTATAAGAAGAGCCGCATTGTCAAAATATTCCTGCTTTAAAGGCGCAAGCTTTATTTCTATCGGCCAGTTGATAAGGGGCTCAGGGTCATTATTTTCGGATTTCTCAAGTGTCTCTTTTATGTTGCGTGCCTGAGATTTATTTAACCCGGCCGCTGCAACCGCCTTTTCATCATATGCGGGCACATCCCTTGTTTCAAACGTGATTGCGTTCATGGGACAGCCCGGCAGACAGTCTCCGAATCCGTCGCAAAAATTTTCGCGCACAAGCTTTGCCTTTCCGTCAACAATATCTATTGCGCCTTCATGACATGCCTCGGCACAAATTCCGCAGCCGTTGCATTTTTCCGTATCAATATGAATTACCTGTCTTAACATCTATAATCTCCTTTAACAATTTTTCGTAGGACACAGCACTTACATCATATCCTATATATGATATACCACGGTAAAACACTTCGGGCAATTCAATTTCGGGATTTTTATCGTCCTTTTCTTTTTTGTTTAAAAAATTTTGAGCAATAATTTTTAATTCCTTATATATTTCTTTTTTTAAATTTCCCGTGTCGGGATCATCAAGTTTTAACGATTCCTTATCCGCATCCGACGTGTTTCCGCAAGGATTCATACACGTCGCACATCCGGGCGAAATTTGAAATTTTTCCTGATGGATATGCTCTACCGCAGTTTCATAATCGGATGACACAATCGCCATAGCTGTAACCATATCCGTATTTTTTGTTTTTCCGTTATTGTTTAATGCGCCCGAAAGCCCGATAAGCGCACAAAGTACATCATTTTCGTCCATAATAAAATCCCTTTGACACGAGACTTAAATTCACTTTAAAAAAAATCCCAAATAAACTTTAAGTTCTCATTATGTTACCACATCCTTGATTTCTAATCAAACAAAAAAAGAGTTTCACAATTTTTAAGTGAGCTCTCTTTTTGCGCCATAGGAAAAGCTTTCATTTGCGAGCGACTTATGACATTACTGTCTGCAATCAAAAATTGCGCGTCTTTAAGTTTCTTCTTGATTTTTTGCTGAATCAAACAAAGTCCGTAACTGAAACTATTAGGATTCCGGGCTATCCAACACGTACAAATCTGTATACATGGATTGCCGAAGAAAATGCCACGCCCAAAACAAAGAAAGAATACCCTATAATTGATAATCCTCCGAATCATCCTCGCAATCCTCCGTTAGAAGTAAAATCAAATGCAATTCATCGTTGCTATGAACTCGTAGAAAATATAAAACATGTTTCAGAAGACATTGGGTATAGCAGAGTTAATATTTATTAATGGCGAAAACGTTATTTAAAAGAAGGTACATTAGGTCTTATGAATTGCAAGAATATTACTCCGGGAACACCTGTAGAAGGATCTGTTTCAAGTACAAATATATCTTCAGATGAAATAAATCAGATGAAGCTTCAAATACAAGATATGCAATCAGAAACAGACATTCTTAAAAAAACGATAAATGTATTAAAAAAAAGACCCGGGCATCGATCAGAGTGCTCTCAACAACAGAAAGAAAGCAGTGATAATCGATGTCTTGAAAAATAAATATTCACTGCCGTTATTATTACGGAAATTACAATTATCAAAGAGCAGTTATTTTATGTCAAAAAAAAGTCTGCTCTCCCGATAATTCAGCTTGTGAAGGTGTCTTCGGCAGACCAAAAAAATGAGATGTTCCACAACACTGATTGGGCAGGTGTGAGCATCTCAGAATTCATTAATATTTTAAATAATTATTTACATTGGTATAATGAAAAAAGGATAAAACAATCGTTAGGATATTTGAGTCCTATGGAGTACAGGCGCAGTCTTGGATTAACTGCTTAGGTTGTCCGAGAAAATGTCCGCTCCCTAAACTCGATTGCTTTTTTGTATCAGTTGATGCCGGAGAACAAGTCCATTCCATGACCGGTCAAATTCCCGTCTATTGCATCCAT